>QNYL01000310.1 GCA_003973375.1 Flavobacteriia bacterium | reverse complement strand
ATTCCATAAAGAAGATTAAGATGACAGTAAGGGCCAAAAAACATCTCGGACAACATTTTCTGAAGGATGAAAATATCGCATCAAAGATCGCCAACAGTCTGCAGGGAAATAAATATGAGCATGTACTTGAAATCGGCCCGGGCATGGGGGTACTGACCAAATATCTGCTAAAAAAAGATTACACCACTTCAGTTATAGAGATCGATAAAGAATCGATAGAATACCTTAAAGTGCACTTTTTAGAGTTAGACAAACGCATCATCAATGAAGATTTTTTAAAAACCGATCTGAATCAGCTTTTTAATGGTAAAGCTTTTGCCATTATAGGCAATTTTCCATACAACATTTCCACTCAAATCATTTTTAAAATGCTGAAACACCGCAAACAAATTCCTGAACTAAGCGGTATGTTCCAAAAAGAAGTAGCACAAAGGATTACTGTAAAGGAAGGCAGTAAAACCTATGGTATCTTATCGGTATTGACCCAGGCTTTTTACGATGCGGAATACCTGTTTACAGTACCTCCCTCGGTTTTTAATCCGCCGCCAAAAGTTGATTCGGGAGTTATCAGACTTACCCGAAAAGAAGATTATAATTTACCTGTTGATGAAGATCTTTTCTTTAAAGTTGTTAAAACAGCTTTCAACCAGAGAAGAAAAACACTCCGCAATAGTTTAAAATCTCTGCAACTTAGCGATAAATTAAGAGAAGATAGTATCTTTGCCAAACGTCCGGAACAATTATCTGTTTCGCAATTCATCACATTAACCCAAAGCATCGAAAACGATGGCAGTAGAAATTAGCAAAGAATATCTGGAAAATATTGAAAACCTTATCCGTTCGGGCAGGGATAAAGATATCTTAAACCTGCTGTCAGAAGAACACCCGGCCGATATTGCTGATATCATTGATGAACTCAATGTGGAAGACGGAACCTATCTGGTAAAATTACTCGATAGTGAAAAAACTGCCGAGGCCTTGCTGGAGATCGATGAAGATGACCGGGAGAAGATCCTGCAAAATCTTTCTGCTGAAGAGATCGCTGATGAGATTGATGAAATGGATACCGATGATGCTGCCGATATTATTGCAGAACTTCCTACCGAAAGGTTGTCGGAAGTTATGTCGGAGATCGAAGATGACGAGCACAAAAAGGATATTGTTGATCTTTTACAATACAAAGAAGGTACCGCCGGTAGTTTGATGGCAAAAGAGCTGATCAAAGTAAATGAAAACTGGACCATCCCTAAGTGTATCAAGGAAATGCGTGCTCAGGCCAATGAAGTGACCCGCGTTCATTCTATCTATGTGGTGGATGACGACAATGTACTCAAAGGACGCCTGTCGTTAAAAGATTTGCTTATAGCTTCCTCAAAAGCTCATATTTCCGATGTTTATATTCCGAAAGTTGACTATGTTAATGTAAACGACAAGGCCGAAGAAGTAGCTAAGATCATGCAAAAATACGACCTGGAAGCGATTCCTGTTGTAGATGATGATATGCGTTTGCAAGGTCGGATTACCATTGATGATATTGTTGATTTTATCAAGGAAGAAGCCGAAAAAGATTATCAGATGGCGGCAGGTATCACCGAGGATGTTGAGGCAGATGACTCGATTGTAGAACTGATCAAGGCCCGCTTACCCTGGCTGATTATTGCACTTTTTGGAGGATTTATCAGTGTTACTATTTTGAGTAATTTTAATGGCGCCCTGAATAAATACGCTACTCTGTTCTTTTTTACCCCGCTTATCGCTGCAACAGCAGGTAATGTTGGCGTACAATCATCGGCTATTGTAGTTCAGGCCCTTGCCAATGGCACGCTTAAAGGATCTATGTGGAAAAGACTTCTAAAAGAGATCAGCATGAGCCTGATCAACGGAATTATTCTGGCCATCATCCTGCTGATCATCAGCAACTTTGTTCTTGACAAGATTATTGTGGGCTTTAGCTTTAAAATGGCAATTACAGTGGCTATTTCACTAATAACTGTTATTATTCTGGCTTCTCTTATCGGAACTTTTGTGCCGCTGATGCTGGATAAAAAAGGGATCGACCCTGCGGTAGCTACCGGACCTTTTATCACTACCAGCAATGATATTTTCGGACTTTTTATCTTTTTCTATATTGCCAAGATTATTTTAGGGTTTTAGAGGCTCCGGCGATCAACACACAACAATATTTTTATTTATATTTCAATCCGTCATTTTTTCCTTAATTTTACCGCTTTATTTTTACAAAGATGACAAAAGAAAAAAGATCACTGAATTTTATAGAACAGATCATTGAAGAAGATCTGGCCAACGGACTCGAAACTTCAAAACTGCGGTTCAGGTTTCCACCCGAACCCAACGGATATTTGCATATCGGGCATGCAGCTTCCATATGTTTGAATTTCGGACTCGGTTTAAAATACAATGCCCCGGTAAATCTCCGCTTTGACGATACCAATCCGACCAAGGAAGAACAGGAATATGTAGATGCCATTAAAAAAGACATCCAGTGGCTTGGTTTTAAATGGGATAAAGAGTTGTATTCCTCTGATTATTTTACACAGCTGTACAACTGGGCCATCAAAATGATCAAAGAGGGAAAAGCCTATGTTGATTCACAAACCTCTGAAGAAATAGCCCAACAAAAAGGTACGCCTACCCAACCCGGTACCGACAGTCCTTACCGCCAGCGTTCTGTTGAAGAGAACCTCAATCTTTTTACTAAGATGAAGAACGGTGAGTTTGAAGAAGGAGAACACGTACTCAGAGCAAAAATAGATATGGCGCATACCAATATGCTGATGCGTGATCCGATTATGTACCGTATTTTAAAGAAATCACACCATCGTACCGGAAGTGAATGGAATATTTACCCGATGTACGACTGGACCCATGGAGAATCTGACTATATAGAGCAGATCTCTCATTCACTTTGTACTCTGGAGTTCAAACACCACCGTGAACTTTACGACTGGTTTTTAGATCAAGTTTACGATCCGGAGAAATTACGACCGAAACAAAGGGAATTTTCCCGAAGAAATATCAGTTATACGGTAATGAGCAAACGTAAATTATTGCAACTGGTAGAAGAAGGTTATGTTAACGGATGGGACGATCCGCGAATGCCCACCATTTCCGGACTCAGAAGAAGAGGATATACTCCCGGTTCGATAATTGGTTTTAGTGAAACTGCCGGAATTGCCAAAAGAGATAATGTTACTGACATCGCTTTACTCGAATTCCATGTACGCCAGGAACTTAATAAGATCGCACCGAGAGTGATGGCTGTTCTCAATCCTGTAAAAGTGATCATTACCAATTATCCTGAAAATCAGGAAGAGATCCTGATTGCAGAGAACAATCCCGAAGACGAAAATGCCGGAAGCCGTGAAGTTCCTTTTTCAAGAGAAATTTATATCGAAAGAGAAGATTTCAGAGAGCAGGCCAACAAAAAATTCTTTCGCCTGAAACTCGATAAGGAAGTGCGTTTAAAAAATGCCTACATCATCAAGGCCAATTCAGTTGTAAAAGATGAGAATGGTAAGATCCTCGAGATCCACTGCACCTATGATGAAGATTCAAAGAGCGGTAGTGGTACCGAGGCTAGTATGCGAAAAGTAAAAGGGACCATCCATTGGGTATCGATCAAACATGCGGTAAAAGCTGAGGTAAGACTTTACGACAGATTGTTTACCGATGAGGCTCCGGACAGCCATAAGGATGTAGATTTTAAAGATTTTATCAATCCGGATTCGCTAAAGATCAACAAAAATGCCTTTGTGGAACCAAGTTTAAAAACAGCAAAAACCGGTGATCGTTTCCAGTTCCAGCGTCTGGGTTATTTCAATATTGATGATGACTCCACTGCAGAAAACCTGGTGTTTAACCGAACTGTTCCTTTAAGAGATTCCTGGGCTAAGATGCAGAAGAAGGGGTGAAAAAGGTCGGAAGGCGGAATTTGAGTCAAAAGTCGAATGTCGAATGTCGAAAGTCAATCATTGTACGTTTTGATATAATAAACTACAAATTAGTATAATGAAGTTTAAATTTGAAGATCTAATAATTTGGAACAATGCTATGGATTTTGCTGAAGAAGTATTTTTATTAACTAAAAAATTTCCCGAAGATGAGCGAAATAATCTGACTTCTCAAATTAGAAGAGCTTCTGATTCTATAGCTTTAAATATTTCTGAAGGATCAATTGGTCAAACTAATCCTGAATTTAAAAGATTTATGGGATATTCAATCAGATCATTGGCTGAGACTATTACCTACCTTCATAAAGCCCGCAGAAGAGATTATATTTCTGAGAATGATTTTAATAAATTATATGAAGAATCTTATAATCTTATGAATATGATGATTGCTTTTAAAAACAGAATTAATTAAATGGAAATCGAAATTCTCCAATCCCGACCTCATACTTCTGACTTCCGTCTCCGGACTTCCGACTTATTACCTGAAAATTCCACCTATTTTATTACATTAGCAACAAATTAGAAATACCCTTTGAAAACCGTAGAGCAAATAAAGGAACCTATCCTGAATGAGATGGAATTCTTTGAACAAAAGTTTAAAGCCTCCATGGTTTCCAGTGTTCCTTTATTAAACAGGATCACGCATTATATCGTAAGGAGAAAAGGGAAACAAATGCGCCCGATGTTTGTTTTTCTTGTGGCAAAAATGGTTTCCAACGGTGATTTTAAAGAACGTACATATCGTGGTGCCGCCATTATTGAACTGATCCATACTGCAACCCTGGTTCATGATGATGTGGTTGACGACAGCAACCGGCGCAGAGGCTTTTTTTCACTAAATGCCCTGTGGAAGAACAAGATCGCTGTTTTGGTAGGGGATTACCTGCTTTCCAAAGGACTGCTTTTATCAATTGATAATGACGATTTTGATATCCTGAAACATATTTCCGTTGCCGTTAGAGAAATGAGTGAGGGAGAGCTTCTGCAGATAGAAAAGGCCCGCCAGCTTAATATTACAGAAGAAGTCTATTTTGATATCATCAAGAAAAAAACAGCTACACTTATCGCTGCCTGTACAGCAATCGGAGCTACCTCGGTAAATTCCGAGGCCCGGGAAGTTGAAAAAATGCGGATTTTTGGTGAATTGATCGGAATAGCTTTCCAGATTAAAGATGACCTGTTTGATTATACCGATGATAAGATCGGGAAACCTACCGGAATTGACATCAAAGAACAAAAAATGACCCTGCCCCTGATCTATACCCTGAATCATGTGTCAAAAAAAGACCGGAAATGGCTGATCAACTCGGTAAAAAATCATAACAAGGATAAAAAAAGGGTTAAGGAAGTGATCGCTTTTGTAAAACAACACGGAGGCATCGAATATACCATCAAAATGATGAAAGAGTACCAGCACAAAGCTCTAAAAATACTTGAAGATTATCCGGATTCTCCTTATAAAAGATCTCTGATCACTATGGTGAATTATGTGATAGAAAGGGAAAAATGATGTAATGCGTTAATGATGTAGTCTTAAAGTCATTCCTCAGAGAAATTAAAAGATTTAAAGATTGAATGATTAAAAGATTGGTTTATTGCAGATCAGCTAATTTAAATTTTGAATGTTGAATTTTAAATCATGAATATCACCTTTATCTTTTTTCTTTTTTCTTTTTTCTTTAAATCTTGGATTTTAAATCATTTTCACATCTCCAGCAATTCTTCCAGAAACTCGCGTGAGTTACTCATTCTGGGTACTTTATGCTGTCCGCCAAGCTTGTTTTTCTTTTTAAGCCAGTCATAAAAAAGACCTGTTCTTGCCCGGTGTACTTTGGGCATGGAAAGCGTCATATCATTATAGCGTTTGGCCTCATAATCAGAATTGATGTTCTTTAAGGTATCATCGAGAATCTTTGTAAATTCTTCCTGATCTTTTGGCGGTTTACTAAATTCAATGATCCACTCATGTGCCCCGTTCTTTTTCCCCTGCATATACACAGGAGCAACCGTGTATTCCAATATTTCACTCTGTGTTTTTTTACAGGCTGTTTTTAAAGCTTCTTCGGCATTATCCACAATCAGTTCTTCCCCAAAAACATTGATAAAATGCTTGGTCCTCCCCGTTATTTTGATCCGGAAAGGCTCCAGACTTGTAAACTTTACCGTATCTCCAATCAGATATCGCCACAAACCGGAATTGGTTGTAATTACAATGGCATAGTTTTTATCGAGTTCCACATCCTGTAAAGCAATGGCTTTTGAATCTTCCTCCTGATACTCATCCATAGGAATAAATTCGTAAAAAATACCATAATCCAGCATCAGGAGCAGTTCATTTGAATCGTTTCTATCTTGGATAGCAAAAAATCCTTCAGAAGCATTATAAGTTTCGTAATATTTAAATTTATCACTGGGAATCAGCTTTTTATACTGTTCTCTGTAAGGATTAAAATTTACACCTCCGTGGAAGAATACTTCCAAGTTTGGCCATACTTCAAGAATATTTTTCTTACCGGTCTTTTCCAGAATTCTGTTTAACAAAACGAGCATCCATGAAGGTACACCGGCCAGGCTCGTAATATTTTCATCCAGAGTTTCACTGATAATCGCATCCATCTTGGCCTCCCATTGGCTCATCAAAGCAGTTTTCTGACTCATAGCAGAAGTAAGATCGGCCCAAAAAGGCATATTATCGATAAGAATGGCCGAAAGATCGCCGTAATAGGTTTTACTTTCTTCGTGTACCGAATGACTTCCTCCCAGACCCAGTGCTTTTCCCTTAAACATCTCGGTATCCTCATTGTTATTGATATACAAACAAAGCATATCTTTACCCCCCTTCATATGGCAGTCTTCCAAGGCTTCATCACTTACAGGAATAAACTTACTCTTGGAATTGGTAGTCCCGCTTGATTTTGCAAACCATTGAATTTTAGTGGGCCAGAAAATGTTTTCTTCCCCTCTACGAGCTCTTTCTATCATAGGCTCAATACTCTCATACTTTCTTATCGGAACATTTTTGCTAAAAGAATCATAATCTGTAATTGACCGGAATTTATACTTTTTCCCTATTTCGGTATATCTGGCCACATTGAGTAAACCGTACAAAACCTCATTTTGTACCTCTACAGGATTTTCAATAAACATATCAATCTGATACTTTCTTTTTTTTAGCATCCACGAAACTACCGTGTTAAATAATGGAATCGGCATAAGCGTTTAATTGGTATTTGTATTATCTTTATCGTTTAAATTTACAATAATTTTTATCTAATCAAAATTTATATTTAAAGTTATGAGCAAAGTTGGAATTATTATGGGGAGCGACTCTGATCTGCCCATTATGAAAGAAGCCATTGAAGTTTTAAACGAATTTGATATTGAAACCGAGGTAGATATTGTATCGGCACATCGCACCCCCGACAAACTTTTTGATTATGCCAAAAATGCTCATAAAAGAGGTATTTCGGTCATTATTGCAGGAGCCGGAGGTGCGGCGCATTTACCCGGAATGGTTGCCTCTATGAGTCCGCTGCCTGTGATCGGGGTACCGGTAAAATCAAGAAATTCTATCGATGGCTGGGACTCGGTTCTTTCCATTCTTCAAATGCCCGGAGGAGTTCCCGTAGCTACCGTTGCATTAGATGGCGCAAAAAATGCAGGTATTCTTGCCGCGCAGATTATTGGAGCTTCAAATAAAGAAGTACAGCGAAAAATAGAACTTTTTAAAGAAGGCTTAAAAGTAAAAGTACTTAAAGCTGCTAAAAATTTAAAAAAGTAAAAACCTTTAAAAGCTAAGCTTATCCGGAGAATCTGATATATAAAAAGGTGTGTTTATGTATATAATGGTGCGTAGCAACA
>QNYL01000233.1 GCA_003973375.1 Flavobacteriia bacterium | reverse complement strand
ACACCTGCCCTACCGGTGTGGCTACTCAGGATCATTCGCTAATGAAAGGACTTGATGTAGACGATAAAGCAGAAAGAGCTGCCAGTTTTCACGAAGAAACCCTTCATAGTTTTATGGAAATGATCGCTGCTGCAGGTTTAAAACACCATGATGAGATCAAACGTAAACATATCAATCGCAGGGTAGGAATGCACCATATTGCCAAATATGATGAAATCTATCCGGAAATGGATAAAGGCTGTTTACTTAAAAAAGAAACAATTCCCGAAACCTATAAAAGATATTTCACTGAGGAAACAGTTGTTACTTAATATTTGGCATCCTCCGGATACTTCGACATAAATTCTTTAGCTTTATTTACCATATCCATGCTACCTACAAAGATTGGTACTCTTTGATGTAATTCAGTGGGTTTTATTTCCATAATTCTACGGTAACCATCAATGGCCACCCCTCCGGCCTGTTCAGCCAGATAAGCCATCGGATTACACTCGTAAAGCAAACGTAATTTTCCCTGAGGAGCTTTCGAACTTGTGGGATAAATATAAATACCACCTTTAATCATATTTCTGTGGAAATCTGAAACAAGCGAACCAATATACCTTGAAGTATAAGGCCTGTCGTCAATTTCTTCCTGACAATATTTAAGATAATCCTTTACACCTTGTGGAAAATGCTGGTAATTACCTTCATTAACAGAATAGATCTTTCCTTTTCTAGGAAAGGTCATATTGGGATGTGACAAATAATAAACCCCGATAGCGGGATTTAAGGTGAATCCGTGAACGCCATTACCGGTTGTATAAACCAGCATGGTTGATGTTCCATATACAATATAACCTGCCGCTACTTGTAAATTTCCGGGTTGCAGGAAATCTTCTTTTTTTACCGGAGTACCTAAAGGAGTAATTCTTCTGTAAATCGAAAAAATGGTTCCTAACGATACATTAACATCAATATTGGAAGATCCGTCAAGCGGATCGATCAGCACAATGTATTTATTGTCGTGCGATTTGTTCTTTCCTTCGATCACCACAAAATCATCTTCTTCTTCACTGGCCACTCCACAAACGATCTCTCGCTTTATAAGGGTTTTTAAAAAGATATCATTGGCATAAACATCGAGCTTTTGCTGGTCTTCTCCCTGAATATTAGTATTCCCTGAAGTGCCGAGTATATCTACAAGACCTGCTTTGTTTACTTCGTGATTTACAATTTTTGATGCTAATTTGATTGAACTGATCAACCGGGAAAATTCTCCGGAAGAATATTGAAAATCTTTCTGATTTTCAATGATAAATTCGCCGAGTGTAATACGATTTCTCATGAGTTTTGTTTGAGTTTTATTCTTTGCTTTACAAATATGGTTATTTTTGTAATATAAAAACGAAAATATGTCATATAAATTACGAAATGCTACTCCCGGAGATATGATTTCGGTATTGGATCTGATCCATGAACTTGCCGAATTTGAGAATCAGCCCAATGCTGTGGAAATTACGGTAAACGATTTGATTAAGGATGGATATGAAGAGGGAACATCCTTTCGTGTAATTGTTGCCGAAAAAAATAATGACCTCGTGGGAATGGCTTTGTTCTATCCCCGATACTCAACCTGGAAAGGCAGATCATTACATCTTGAAGACCTCATCGTAAAAAAAGAATTCAGAGGTAAAGGTATTGGAAATGCTCTTTATACCTCGGTTTTAAAGTATGCCGATCAAAATGGATACAAACGTGTAGCCTGGGAAGTTCTCGACTGGAATAAGGTGGCTATCGACTTCTATATTTCAACGGGAGCCAGGGTTTTTGACGACTGGCGTGTAGCACATATTGATGAAAAGGCTATAAAAAATTACCTTAAGAAAACCAATTCATGAAAATCTTTAAATTCGGAGGAGCATCGGTAAAAGATGCAAAGGGAGTCAGAAATCTTCTGAACGTTTTACAAAAAACAGGTTATGAGGATATTCTTTTGGTTATTTCCGCTATGGGAAAAATGACCAATGCTTTTGAAAAAGTTAGCGAATCCTATTTTAATAAAAAAGATGATCTTGCAAAACAAGTTGACAGCGTAAAGCAATTTCATCTGAATATTGCCCGGGAACTTTTTTCAAGTAAAGACCCTGTCATTTTTAAAGAAATTAATAATCTCTTTAATGAATTAAATGTTTTCTTTAAAAACAATACCAGCACAAATTACAACTATATCTACGATCAAATAGTGAGTAAGGCCGAAATTCTCTCTACGAAGATTTGCAGTTATTATTTACTGGAAAATCAAATTAAAAATGAATGGCTTGATGTAAGATCCTGCATTCTGACTGATAAAAATTACAGAAGTGCCCGGGTAAACTGGACCGCTACCTGTAAACGGATCAATTCTAAGGTGGAAAGACCAAAAATTTATGTTACTCAGGGATTTATTGCCGGAAATGAACTGGGAGAAACCACAACACTGGGCAGAGAAGGTTCTGATTATACTGCCGGAATATTTGCCTATTGTTTAAATGCTGATGAAGTGGTTATCTTTAAGGATGTTCAGGGCGTACTGAACGCTGATCCGCGGGTATTTGATAAAACCATCTTACTGGATCAGGTATCGTACCGGGAAGCCATAGAAATGGCCTTTTACGGAGCTTCGGTAATTCATCCTAAAACATTGCAGCCCTTACAACGAAAAGAAATTCCACTTCATGTCAGATCTTTTAAAGATCCGCTGCAAAAAGGAACTTCGGTTAAAAAAGGATTGGATCTGATCCCTCAAACTTCCTGTTTTATCGTTAAATACAATCAAATCCTGTTGTCCATCTCCGATAAGGAATTTTCATTTATTATGGAAAATGATATCAGTTATATTTTTGAGTTACTTCATCGTCACCGGGTAAAAGTAAATCTGATTCAAAATTCAGCCATAAGTTTTTCTGTGAGTATTGAAGATAATTTTAATAACTTTAATGCACTCTTACAGGAACTGACCGAAAAATTCAGGGTACTGTACAACAAAGATCTGATTCTATACACCATCAGGCATTATACAAAGAGTTCGATCAAAGAGATTGAGAACAACCGGGAGGTGATCTTAAAACAATTGAGCAGAGAGACTGCACAAATATTAATCAAAGAATAAAGCATGAGCTTAGTAACCCCAAAAGAGATTTCCAGGATCATTAAGATGGATAAATTAGGTCCTGTTGGTACTTTTACAGGGTGGCTGCTCATGAAAACGATCAGAATATCAAGATTGAACGAAATCTACGATAAGCATAAAGACAAGCAGGGAGTTGAGTTTTTAGATGCCATACTCAACGAAGTGAAAATCAGGTTTGAAATACCTGATGAAGACCTGAAACGCATTCCTGAAAAGGGAGCTTTTATCACGATCTCCAATCATCCGCTTGGCGGAATAGACGGAATTCTGCTTTTAAAACTCATCGTTGAAAAGCGTCCGGATTTTAAAATTATAGCTAATTTTTTACTGGAAAAAATTGAGCCGCTGGAGCCATATATTCTGCCGGTAAATCCGTTTGAAACAAGAAAAGATATCAAATCGAGTGTTGCGGGAATAAAAAATGCCATGCAACATTTAAAAGAAGGAAATCCGTTAGGGATCTTTCCGGCAGGAGAAGTTTCCACTTATAAAAATGGAAAGCTTATTGTTGACAAACCCTGGGAACCGGTAGCCATCAAGATCATAAAAAAAGCTCAGGTTCCGGTTATACCGATCTATTTTCACGCCAGAAACTCTAAACTATTTTACAATCTGGCAAAGATCAGCGATACATTCCGCTCAGCTTTGCTACCCTCGCAATTACTCTCTCAAAAACACCGTGTGATCAGGGTACGGATCGGGAAACCGATATCGGTAAAAGAGCAGGAAACATTTGAAAATCTTGACGATTTTCATCATTATCTGAGAAAGAAAACCTACCTGCTCGCCAAACCTTATCTTAAGGCTAAAAAAGCATTAAAAAAACCTGATATCAAACTAAAAAAAGCTCCTAAAAAGATCATTGCTCCTGTTCCGCTTTCTAAAATTGAAAAGGAAATTCAGAAATTAAAACAGAATAATTCCCTTCTTTTTAACAGTAAAAATTATGAGATCTACCTTTCTGACAGTAAGGAAATCAAAAATATTCTTACAGAGATAGGGCGTTTGCGGGAAATCACCTTCAGGCAGGTAGGTGAAGGCACCAATAAATCGATTGATCTTGATAAATACGATAAATTCTACAAGCATTTATTCCTTTGGGATACCGAGGCTAAAAAGATCGCCGGAGCCTACCGTATGGGATTTGGAAGAGAGATCTACAAAGAATACGGTGTAAAAGGTTTTTACCTGAGTGAATTGTTCAGAATAGAGCCCGAACTCTTCCCGATGTTGAAAAGGAGTATTGAAATGGGGAGAGCTTTTATCATTGAAGAATATCAGCAAAAACCCTTACCTCTTTTCCTGCTTTGGAGAGGTATTATACATATCACCCTGCGTTATCCTTCGCATAAATATTTAATGGGTGGCGTAAGCATCAGCAATAAATTTTCAAATTTCTCAAAATCGCTGATGATAGAGTTTATGCGTTCCAATTATTACGATCCGTATGTGGCCCAGTTCGTTCATCCCAAAAAAGGTTTTAAAGTACAGCTGAAAGAAGATGACAAGGATTTTATTTTTGATGAGACCAAAGCAGATCTGAACAAATTTGATAAACTGATCGATGAAATAGAACCCGGTAAATTACGCTTACCTGTACTGTTAAAAAAATATATCAAACAAAATGCAAAACTGATCGCCTTTAATGTGGATCCGAAATTTAACAATGCTATTGACGGTCTGATGTATATCAAGATTTCCGAACTTCCCGAGAAAACAGTAAAACCTGTAATGGAGGAGTTAAAAGAACTGGAAAAAAACCATTCCGTAAAGAATGGTTTTTCATCAACATAAATCAACTAATTTAATGGAAATTTAAATAGCTACTTTAACACCGTAATAAAACTGTAATAATTTGATCTTAAAAATATAGTCGTATTTGGCACGAAGAAAATCCGATTGTGCCTTGATCAACCGGTTTTTGATCTGGCTGTAATCAAAAGAGTTAAGCACCCCAACATTGTATTTTTCCTGAGCATATCTAAAAGACTCTTCTTGAGCGATAACCGATTTCTGTGCTGCCTCGTAGATTTTCAAAGAACCCAACGCATCGGCGTAAACTGAATTGATGGTCTTTTCCAGATTCAGCTCCTGCTGAACAAGCTGATTCTTTTGCCGTTCCACATTGATCTTGGCTCTTTTAATATTGTTGGAAACTCTGAAACCGTTAAAGATCGGAATTCGTAAACTCAAACCAAAAGAATAACCTTTATTGCTGTTGAACTGATCAGAAAAACTATCAGGGTCACCAACTATGGGTCTGAAATTCTGTCGGATCACATTCTCCCCGGTTCCTTCCACCTGTCCGATAACCACATACGGATTATCCGGATCGATCTCCGAACCGACAACTCTTTCAAAATTGGAATATCTTGAATTCCAGCTAAAGAAACCTGAAAGCGAAGGATAAATACTTCCTTTAGCAATTTTAATATCCTGTTCGGCAATATCAATATTGGCTTGCGCCACTTTGATCTCATTTCTTATTTCCAGGGCTTTTTTATAGATCTCATCAATGGAATAACCGGAAAGATCAACGGTTGGTAATCCGGCTATTTCTTCATCTGCCACATCAAAATCCGCTACATTTTCAAGTTGTAAAAGCAGGGCCAGATCGATCAGTGATATTTTGACATTGTTTTCGGTAACGATCAGGTTTTGTTCATCATTGGCCAGGGTTGCCTGAATATCTAACAGATCTCCTTTAGGCGCAGTTCCGGCCTCCACCAGTTTGTTGGTACGGTTGAGCTGTTCCCGTGAAATCACCAGCTGGGCCTCGGCTACCTTAACCGCTTCTTTATTAAAAAGAACTGAAAGATATGCACTGATCACATTAAGTGAAATATCATCTTTGATCTTATCTACCTGGTAACGATTGGCCAGAATGGCCATTTCTGCTCTCCTGAGTTTATTGATGTTCTGTAATCCGTCAAAGATCACCACACTTGATGACAGACCGCCTGATGTTGTTTGAGTAGTCTGATTTCTCAGAACACCTGTAGTAACATCAGTGGTAAGACCTGAGTTCCAGGAATGCGTTCCGTTTACATTCAGATTTGGAATAAAATTCCCAATAGCATCTTTTTTATTAATTTCCGAATCCCGTACATTCAGTTCGTTCTGTTTAACTGAAATATTATTCTCAATGGCATAATCCACACATTCCTCAAGAGTCCATTTCTTAGCAGAAGTATTTTCCTGAGCCGACAGAGATATGGCGGCAAACAGGAATAACAATAAGCTTAATTTTGTTTTCATCTAAAAAATTAATTTTATCATTTGACGATGTAAAAGAATATTTGTTACACTATTTCGGTAAATATTACTTCTTTTCTTTACAGGGACAAAAAAAAGTAAAAAATGACTTTGTGATTTATGAAAATGTATTAAATTTGCACCCGCTCAGACTTTAATGAGATTGAGTCAAAGTTCTTAAATATCTTGCGAAAGTAGCTCAGGGGTAGAGCATCACCTTGCCAAGGTGAGGGTCGCGGGTTCAAATCCCGTCTTTCGCTCAAAACAGCAAAGATCAGAATTGAATTTTATTCATTCTTTGAATTTCTAATGGAATTCGAATCCCGACTTTCGCTCAAAACAAACCAATTTTATTTGCAGTTTTAATGCAAATAGGCTCGGATGGTGGAATTGGTAGACACGTTGGACTTAAAATCCAATGGACAGTAATGTCCGTGCGGGTTCAAGTCCCGCTCCGAGTACAGATGAGAAAAGACCAGGTGATTCACCTGGTTTTTTTGTTTTCGTACATAAGCGTAGAGCTTGCTCTTAAGGGAGCGACAGAAAACAAAAAAATTGCAGACACGAAGTGGATGTGTCTTTTATTTGACTCTGTTCGTAAGGGACTCGCCGTCAGGCAAAACCGCCTTAAACACTAAGAGCTTTATAATTAGATAATTATAATGTATTTTTATTAGAAATAGCATATTACTTTAATAAAAATACATTTGCGCTTATTTTTCACAATTTATCTTGTTTTAGATTCTTGAGTAAGACATTATACGCTGATGATAAATGAAGTTCCTTATTTAAAAGATGCTCTTCTTTTTTTATAATCTTTATTTCATTTGACTTCTTTAAAAAAATTATCATTTCATCATCTTTTACCCTTTTCTGTAAAAAATTAAAATCATTTAACAACTTATTATTATTTGAAATAAATGTTGGTAAATCATCCTCTTCAAGCTCTTTTAAGTCAAAGTATCTTTTTCTGACTGCAATAATTTCATCTAATAAATCGTATTGTTCTTTTTTAAAATTATACTTTTTCTTAATGTCAATAAGAAAAGAAATAGTATTAATCTCTAATCTACTTAAACTATTTATTTCCTTCTTAAACCTTTTGAGTTTCAGCACTAAAGAATAATTTGAGCTATTATTTTTAAAATCCGCAAATGCTGGTGTTCCTATTGCAGTAACCATTAATAAAGAGTTATTCTTTGCTGAAATTTGATTATTATCAATTCTCAATCCTATAATACAGTTTCCTCCCATCAAATACACTTTCTCTTTTATTTTTTTTATAACCTTTTCATTAATCACTTCTAATCTTTTTCTATGCTCAAAAGAATCTCCGCCAACGACATCAGTAACTCCAATAAAAAAATCTTCAAAAATATTTAATGCTTCAACAACATGAGCAGAAATAGGTTCTAAATATTCTAATAAA
>QNYL01000143.1 GCA_003973375.1 Flavobacteriia bacterium | reverse complement strand
GGGGTAAATGACTATTCAGCCGGTTATTCAGCACAAAGTTTAAAGTATTTTAAACTCTATCAAAATTATCCAAATCCTGTTGCAGGGCATTCAACGATTAAATACACTATTTTGCAGCCGGGAAACGTAAAGCTTTCAATTTATGATTATACAGGTAGAGAAATAAAAACACTCGTTAATGAATATAAAAATGAAGGTGATTATGAGGTTCAGTTTAATTTTAATAACGTAACTTCCGGACTGTATTTTTGTAAATTGACTATGGGTGATTTATCTCAGTCGGTTAAAATATTAATTAAAAATAAAGCTTAAAAAAACTTACACAGGCAAATCCATTTACTGTAGTTAAAATGTGTATTTAGTGTCTGTCTATAAAGTGCTTGATTTTTGAAATATTAAGATTTTTGATGGATTTTTATTTCTTTTATTGCAGCAAATATTTGTGTATTAGGCAAAATAAAAAAAAGAAAAAAAGCACAAAAAGATAATTTTTTCAATTCGATGACTTTATGGACAGACACTAGTTAGTGCCAACTCATATGGCTGCTTAGTTTAGAATGTTCGGAACTGGGGTAATAAAGAAGAAATTGGGCATTATAGACAAACACAAATTAGTGTGTCTGAACCTTTAGATCATACTTTTCAGCAACTTTATTAAAAAGATCCAGCTTATTTTTCTTTTTCAGATCACTGTACATATAACTAATCTTATTTGCAGCATCAGATCTGTAGGGCGATTGTTGCGCAGAATAGAGTTTAAAGGATTGCATCAGATTTCCGAGTCCGTTTTCATAGTCTTCTCCGGAATATTGTATCAAACCGAGTCCGTAATAGCCCTCAGGATCGTTCTTATAGATCTTGATGTATTTTTTGTAATAGGCTTCTGATTTCTTCAGATCATTTGTTAATGAATAGGTAATGGCAAGATTCAGCAAAGGCATTTTTCCTTTGGGATCGATGTTTAAAGATTTATTATAAGCATCGATAGCCTTGTTGTATTGTTTTGTCTTTTTATAAGAAATACCGAGATTATCCCAGGCATAAGCAAATTTCGGATCAAGTTTTGTTGCTTTCTTAAATTTTAAGATTGCATTTTTATAGTCTTTTTCTCCAATATAGTCCATCCCGTCGTCATAGGCGAGTTGTGCCAGTACATTTTTCGACTTGGAATATTCGTGGTTCTCATCTTCAGAAAAAACAAAAGATTTTAAAGAAGTACATCCTTTAACCAGTGCGCTTTCAACTTTAGTATAAATTTCGTTGATATTTGCACTGACCTTCTTATTGCTGTAATAATCTGTTATCGATTTTTCAATACAGTTTCTGATCGCTTTATTCTTAGGTAGATTTTTATCGTTTATTGCTGAAATACAATCGCATGCTTTAGATGAGATCTCCTGTTCGGCACCGTATTTTTGCTGTGCATTTAAAGCCAGTCCGAAGAATAGTAATAAAGTTAAAAATCTTACTTTCATATTTTGTATTTAAAAACCTGTACTTCCAAAACCACCCGCACCTCTGCTGGTTTCATCAAGCACATCAACTTCATTCCATTGAATATGCTCGTGTTTTGAAATAATCATTTGAGCAATCCTGTCGCCATCATTGATGGTATATTCATCATTTGACAGATTTACAAGAATTACACCAATTTCTCCACGGTAATCGGCATCGATGGTACCGGGTGTGTTTAAAACGGTTATTCCAAATTTAGCAGCCATCCCGCTTCTAGGCCTTACCTGCGCTTCAAAGCCAACCGGTAATGCAATGAACAGGCCTGTTTTAACAATGGTTCGTTCCAATGGTTTCAGGCTTATAGGTTCATTTATATTCGCTCTAAGATCCATTCCTGCTGAAGCAGAAGTTTCATAAGCCGGTGTTTGATGACGTGATTTATTAATTATATTAACTTTCATTTTTTAAAAATATTTTGCAGTTCGTGTTTTTCGTTAAAAAAAGTGTAAGATAAAAATACCATCAGGAGGATAAAAGAGGCAATGTAATTTCCTCTGAAATAGATATATGATATGCCTGACAGTAGAATTCCGATAAATAAATAGCTTAAAATCTTTTTTATAGGATAAGGTACAGGAAAATGTTTCTTACCGATAAAAAAGGAGGCGGTCATGATAAATCCATAAGCGATCAGGGTGGCCCAGGCCGATGCCATATAACCAATGATAGGAATAAATATAATATTGATGCTGATGGTGATCAGAGCAGCAATAACCGAAAAATACATGCCGTACCTGGTTTTATCGGTTAATTTATACCAAACGGACAGGTTATACGAGATGCCCAGGAAAAGATTGGCCAGCAGAATTATGGGCACAATGGCCAAAGCCTGGAAATATTCTTCTTTCCCTAAAAGGATTCCAGCAAAGAGATCGATAAATACCACAATAATCACCATAAATAGGGCGCCAATGATGGTAAACCAGTTCAATATGGCGGCATAGGTTTGTTTAGAGTTCTTTTTTTTCTCATTGTTAAAGAAATAAGGTTCAGCACCCAGACGAAAGGCCATGATATAAAGCGTCATAAAGACCCCAAGTTTATAGCAGGCAGAATAGATCCCCATGTCCTCTTTACCCAGCATATTTCCGATAAGCAGTTTGTCGAGATTTTCATTGGTGATAAAGGCCAGATTTCCTACCATCAGGGGAAATCCGTATTTTAGCATTTTATAAAGTAGGTGTTTATCGAACTTAAAACTGAACTTAAAGAAAACCGGTAATAAAAGAACAAAAGTACTCAGACTGGCAATAAGATTGGCGATGAAAATAAAGATTACCAAAGGGTATTCATTATAATATTTTAAGAACAGGGCAGGTGTATAGCCATGATTTTTAATGGCGTAAGGTACATAGAGCAGAAAATAGAGGTTGAACAGCGCATAGACCAGAATATTAAAGATCTTGTAAAAGGTAAATTTTATAGGCATGTTCATTACTCTTAGATAGGCAAAGGGAACCACCATTAAAGTGTCAAAAGTTGTTACAAGAATCAGGATCTGAAGATAGATCGGATTTTCAAATCCGAAAAATACTGAAAGCTCGTTGCTGTAAAACATTGCGAGCAGCAGAAATATCATTGTGGTGGTAAGCAGGGCGACAAAAGAAGTGGAAATAACTTTTCCTTTTTCCTTTTCCTTGGTAAAAAATCTGAAAAAGGCGGTCTCCATACCGTAGGTAAGCAAGGCATTGATATAGGCTGCATAAACAAAATACTGCGTATTTTCGGCATAATATTTTGCTGATTGCAGGGTAGAGGTGTGGAGGTTTACTAAAAGAATATTGATCGCTCTGGGTAAAACTGCCGCAATTCCGTAGATCACAGTATCTTTTAAAAAACGCCTAAGAGTACTCAAATTTTAAAAATTGTTTTGAAAGAAAACTTATTTATTAAGAATACGAAAGTATGAATTTTTTTTGGAGATAGGCTTTGAATCAGCAGAGAAATATGAATTGCTGTAAAGAAACAGAAAAACCCTTATTAAAAAGATAATAAGGGTTGTTTTGTTAGAAAAGACAGTTCTTAAGCTTCAGCCGGAATGATTGAAACGTATGATCTGTTGTCTTTCTTCTTGGTGAATTTTACTTCACCGGTAACTTTTGCATGTAGTGTGTGGTCTTTGCCCATATAAACATTCTCACCGGGATAGTGTTTGGTTCCTCTTTGACGAACCAGAATATTTCCGGCAGTTGCTAGTTGTCCACCATAGATCTTTACGCCTAAACGTTTAGATTCTGACTCTCTACCGTTCTTTGAACTACCTACACCTTTTTTATGTGCCATGATATTAAGTTTTAAAAATTATAAATTATAAAAGGGATTATTTTTCAATACCTCCTTTTACTTCATCTTGCCATTTTTTCAATTCGTCCCATTTTCCATCAGCAGCCATTTTTGCTTGTTTTGGCCATGAATCAGGGGTTTTAGAAGCGTATCTTGGTCCTGCAGCTACAAGGATCTCTTTTAATTTAGCTACATCAGCTTTGGCTAATTTAGCAAAAGAATCGATTCCTGCAGCGGTAAAGATATCAGCGATCTTTGGTCCTATACCTTCAATTTTTTTCAGATCATCGGCTTTTACAGCTTTTTTTACGGTTTCTTTTTTAGGAGCAGCTTCGGCTTTTGGCTTAGCTTCTTTCTTCTTTTTAGCTCCGCTTACTGAAATACTTTCGATCTGTATCTCAGATAAGAACTGTCTGTGACCATTCTTTTTCTTGTATCCTTTTCTACGTTTTTTCTTAAAAACGATTACTTTATCACCTTTCAGATGACCTAAGATCTTGGCAGTTACTTCTGCTCCTTCTATAGCCGGGGCGCCAATAGTTACTTTGCCATCATCTACTAAAAGAACTTTATCGAAAGAAACTTTGCTTCCTTCTTCACCCTGTAAACGATTTACAAATACCTTTTGGTCTTTAGCTACTTTAAATTGTTGCCCTGCTATCTCTACAATTGCATACATAATTTATAGTTTACGCTTTATTATTATTAATTTCTGAATTAACTTCAGCTTTTGAGCCTGCAAATATACATCTTTTTATGAAAATGGAAAAATGTTTTTTTATTACAGAATCCAGGGCTTTTGCCGATATAAAAAATTGATTTTTAAAGTGATGTGCGGTAAATCCGGAGGCTTAATTGTTTTTATTGGTAAGATAGATGCCAAACAGGATCAGGAGTCCGGCAAAAACCTGACTTAGATGTAGTTTCTCACCATCTAAAACTCCCCAGAAAATAGCTACGATCGGGATGAGGTAGGTAACAGAACTTGAAAAAATAGGAGAAGAGATCTGTACCAGTTTATTAAACAGTGTTTTTGCCATTGCGGTACCAAATACGGCAAGAATAAGTAGGTAGATCAGGGAAGTATAAGTTGTTGAATCGAATTCGGAATTAAAAAAATCGGTTCTCCATAAGATAAAAGTTGCCGGTACAATAAGGCTTGCAAAGCTGGCAGTAGTAATAGTCAGGGCGCTTAGATGGCCTAAATATTTTTTCAGGATATTTACGTTAAAGGCATAGCCAACAGAAGCAATGATCACCAGCAATGCATAGCTGTAATCCTGATCGGGATTGATCTCGGCTCCTTTCATAATAAGA
Source organism: Flavobacteriia bacterium (assembly GCA_003973375.1). Classification (GTDB taxonomy): domain Bacteria; phylum Bacteroidota; class Bacteroidia; order Flavobacteriales; family Flavobacteriaceae; genus Namhaeicola. The sequence goes on along the minus strand of QNYL01000143.1, from coordinate 2,742 downwards.
AACGCAGCTCCAAAAAGTCCAATAATAATACCCACCACCTGTTTTTTAAGAAAAGAGAATCCGAAAAAAGCTGCGCCGAGAATGAGTGTTAATAATGGAGTTACAGAGTTTAGGATGGAGGTTATGGAACTGTCTATATGCTGTATGGCATAGGCAAACATAAAAACCGGAAAGAAAGTTCCGAGATAGGCTACAAGCAGGATATAATACCATTCTTTTTTGGTGAGTTTACCCATGGATTTGTAGCCTACGGTAAAAAGTGTTAAAGCGGTAAAGATCATTCTGAGGGTGCCAACCTGTATGGGAGTCAGTCCTAAAAGAGCCTTTTTCATCAAAATATAAGAACTCCCCCAGATAAAAGAAAGGAAGATCAGGTAAAACCATCTGAGATGTTTGTCATTCATAATTTTTTAAAAGTTTTACAATTCTGCAAAAATCGTTTAAAAAAAGAATAAATAACTATTTTTAAAGTGTATTTTTTTAGGGATGCGTATAAAAAGATTCTTTTCCGGTATTTTGATAATCATGTCAGTTCTGTTTTCCTGCCCTAAGGATTCAAAATCTGTTACCAAAAACCCTTTTCTAAAAAAGCTGCTCCCGAGAACCTGAAAAAGATTGAAATGGGAATTAAAAGAATGACCGGTAAAATAGATTGTACCAGGATTTTAGAGTCTAAATTATCAAAAACGAAGGAAGAAAATTTATTGGTGTTGTTTTTGAAAAGAATCTTGGTAAGATTGAATACGACAACAACATTCTTGATAAAAACAGATAGCCGGGATAATAAGACGTATTGCCTGGTGGACACCTGTATAAGGAGGAAAATACTCGTGAAGTTTAACATTTTTATGAGCACTCTTGAAAAATAATCAGTTGAAGATGGAAATAATTAAAAAAAATATATTTCCTTTGTAAATTAATTTTAATTCTAAAAACAATAAGATGAAACTATTGAAACTATTTTTAGTAATTGCCATTGTAGGTACAGTGACTTTTTCTTGTAAATCAGATAAAGAAAAAGCAAAAGACAATTTAAAAGAAGCAGTAGAAGATGTAAAAGATGCTGCAAAAGATTTGAAAGATGCAACAGAAGATACTGCTAAAAAAGCAGGTGAAGCTGTAAGCGATGCTGCTGACGCCACAGCTGATGCAGTAGGTGATGCTGCAGATGCTGTTGGAGAAGCTGTAAAAGAAGTTGGGAAGAAACTTGGGTTTACTGTTGACTATCCAAAAGATCCTAAATTACAAAAAGAGATTGGTGTAGCTTTAAACGAGGTGTATAAAAATGTACCCGGGGTAAAAAAATACTTTGGTAAAGCTTACGGATTTGCTTATTTCCCAGAGATCAAAAAAGGTGGTCTGGTAGTTGGAGGAGCAGGTGGTAAAGGACTTGTTTTTGAAGGAGGAAAAGTTATTGGTTCTGCAACTTTAACTCAAATTACTATTGGTGCTCAAGCCGGAGCTCAGAAATATCAGGAAGTGATTTACTTTGAAAATAAAGCTGCACTTGACAGATTTAAGAACAATAAATTTAAACTGGCCACTGAAGCATCAGCTGTAGCTCTGGAAAAAGGAGCTTCTGCGGATCTTAACTACCAGGATGGTGTTGCGGTTTATACATACGGCAACAAAGGTGTAATGGCTGAGGCTACCGTTGGTGCCCAGAAATTTAAATTTAAACCGGGTATCAAATAAGATATTTTCTACAAAAAATAAAAACCTCAAACTTTTTGTTTGAGGTTTTTTTATGGTCGAACCTGATCTTTCGGTTAAATAAGTTGGGCAAAGAATTGTCTTTATTTTATAATTCAAAAGAGTATTGCAACTAGTTTAGTTTCTCCACTTCAATGTTTCCATAAGATGTTTAACATCTTTTTCAAGATATTTTACAGCAGGTACAATGGAGTCGTAATTGGGTTCAACATTAAAATAAACAGCTCCTGTAATAAAATTTTTAGTACTGTCGGTTAGGTGAAATTGTAAGGGGGAAGCAGCATTACCGGTAACTTCGTATATGGCGCCGTATGTTTTATTTACTTTATTCTCAAAAGGTACTGAACTGATTCCATCGGCTTTGATAGCGTGGTTAAATGTGAGTTTTTCGGCTTCCCGGAATAATTCCTTCAGATTGTTGTTTATCGGTCGGTATGTAATGTTGATGCTGGCATTCAGCTTTGGATAGTTGATGTTGACCCAGCATTTTGAATTTGATTTAGAAGTGGCCTGAGTTGAGATCTGGAAAATATAAGGACAGTTAGAATTGAGATCTCTGTATTCAGCCTCTTTGTATTCCAGTCGCAACTGTGCCTTAGGCTTGGGCAGTGTATCTTCTTTACACGATGTATTAGAAAATAGGAGTATTAGCAGACTGCCAAAAATTAATATTCTAAAATTTGTATACATTTTTATTTATTTAACGGCCTTTTTTGGAAGTGTAACCTTTATTTGTTTGATTCGTTTCTTATCGATGGACTCAATAGTGAACTTGAAATTTTTAAATTTAATCTTTTCATTTTTTTTCGGATAGCGGCCTATAAGTTCAAGGATAAATCCGGCTAGCGTTTCAGCTTCAGATGCAGCCTCTTCAAATTCAGAATCGTCAATTTGTAAGACCTTAAAGAAATCCTTTAAAGTAATTTTACCATCAAAGATGTAGTTGTGCTGATCGATCTTAGTATAAGATAAATCCATATCATCAAATTCATCACTTATATCTCCAACAATTTCCTCAATAATATCTTC
>QNYL01000188.1 GCA_003973375.1 Flavobacteriia bacterium | reverse complement strand
CAGGTCGTGAGGAAAAACCGGTCTTTTTTCATCCTTATATGTCCTTTCAAACTCATTATCATCAGCAATACTTTCCGTATAAGTATCAATTGGGTACAATGTTTTCCATTGTTGATTGAGATACTTTTCTGCAATTCCTGATATATTGAATTTTTCTACCCATTTTGGTAATTTATCCATATAAAAGCTGCTGCTGATAAAACTGCCGGTCTTTTTTCCCTGAAACCAGTATGCTGCATTGGCTGTATGACCTGCAGGTAAAATAGCAGCCCTGTCTTTAATACTGATCCCTATCACTTTACCATTCATATTTTGTGCAAGGTGTAGGGCATCCGTAATTGTTGTGGTTTGCATCCTGTAAGGCGATTTCTCACCTCCACTTTTTGCTCCAACCGTTTTATACCGGTTATCATCCACACAATAAATTGATTTCTTCAAATCTTTATCATACCAGTTATTCGAAATAATACCGTGAATATCAGGTGTAGTTCCGGTATAAATTGAGGCATGACCCACTGCCGTATAGGTGGGCACATAATTAAAATGGACATTTTCACAGTTATAACCCTGCATTATAAGTCGTTTAAATCCATCATTACAGTATTTATTGTAAAAACGGGTGAGATAATCATATCGCATCTGATCTACTACAACACCTACAACCAGTTTAGGTTTTGTTTTACCAAGATCACTCTGTGAACTGGCCGTGTAAAAACCCAGTAAAAAAAATAATAAAAATCCAAGATTTTTCATCAATCAATATTTAAAAGATTAGAAGAACAAATGTAAAAATATTTAACTTAACAGATATTTTTAAGAAAAAAAATCTGCCTGTCGTCCATTTTTAATATTTTAGCGGTATTATATTAAGGAATGAAATATTTACACAACATAGGAAAATATTTTTTGATGCTCGGTCAAGTTTTTAAAAAACCTCAGAAACGAAGCGTCTTTCATGATAATATTTTTAAGGAAATTGAAGAGCTCGGTTTAAAATCAATTGGTATTGTTGCCTTTATTTCATTTTTTGTTGGAGGGGTTGTTGCCATCCAAACCGGACTTAATGTTGACAACCCGTGGATTCCCAAGTATCTTATTGGTTTTGCAACAAAACGCTCTATTATTCTTGAGTTTGCCCCAACATTTATGTCGGTTATATTAGCAGGAAAGGTGGGCTCATATATCACTTCAAGTATGGGAACCATGCGGGTTACAGAACAAATCGATGCACTTGAAGTAATGGGTGTAAACACATTAAATCATCTGATTCTCCCTAAGATCATTGCAACAGTTTTTTTCTATCCGTTTATTGTTACTCTGGCTATGATCCTCGGTATTTTTGGTGGATGGGTAGCAGGAGAAATAACCGGTTTATTTACTGTAGATAACTATATTGAAGGAATTCGTTTAGAATTTAAACCCTATCTCATTGTGTATGCATTGACCAAAACCATGGTCTTTGCTTTTTTAATTGCAACAATCCCGTCGTATTACGGGTATTATGTAGAAGGAGGTTCACTCGAAGTGGGTAAGGCAAGTACAAAAGCAGTAGTATGGACCAGCGTTGTGATCATTATATTTAACTATTTCCTCACACAGATGTTGTTAGGTTAAACCCAAATTTAAATGATAGAAGTAAAAGACATTTATAAATCATTTGGTGAAAATGAAGTTTTAAAAGGGATATCAGCCACTTTTGAAAAAGGGAATACCAGCCTTATTATTGGTACTAGCGGATCCGGTAAAACTGTTTTTATCAAATGTATGCTGGGTTTGTTTATTCCTGACAAGGGAGATATTTTGTATGACGGAAGATCTTATATTGCTATGTCGACCAAGGAGAAAAGACTTCTCCGCCAGGAAATGGGCATGGTATTTCAGGGGGGAGCTCTTTTTGATTCGGAAACTATTGAAGATAATATAATGTTTCCTTTAAAGATGTTTACAGAACAAAGTAAGGAGGAAATGCTTGAAAGAGTAAATTTCGTTCTAAAAAGAGTACGACTTGAAAATGTAAATCAGAAATATCCGGCTGAACTTTCCGGAGGTATGCAAAAGCGGGTAGCAATCGCAAGGGCTATTGTGATGAATCCCAAATATCTTTTTTGCGATGAACCTAATTCCGGACTGGATCCTAAAACTGCAACGATTATTGATAATCTTATTCAGGAGATTACCGATGAATATCAAATGATCACTGTGATTAACACGCACGATATGAACTCTGTAATGGAAATCGGCGAAAAAATTATCTTTTTAAAAAATGGGGTTAAAGAATGGGAAGGCTCTGATAAAACCATCTTTAAAACTGATAATAAATCTGTTACTAATTTTGTTTATTCTTCCAATCTCTTCCGGAAAGTAAGAGAGGTTTACAATAAATAACATAAACTATTCTACTTCTCTAACTACCAGATTTTTAATAAAAAGCCGGGTTTTAAGCCATTTCTTAAGTTTCTTTTCCTGATTTCTCTTCTCCTTTTCAGCAATCTTTTTATCCCACTGAACACCGATATAATAAGTAGTATCTACCTTTTTAAAATTTGTAGAAAACTCTTCAGCGAAATTGATCCTTTTTATATGCTCATAATTGATTTTGATCTCTTTACTTATACTATTTACCGGAATCTCATTTTTATAATATTTTCTCAGATCATTTTCCAGTTCTTTGATCAGTTTATCCTTCTGGCTAATAGTAACATCCTTTGCTGATAATAATTTATGGTTGTTGATATACATTTCTTTGATCTCATTGATATCATTTCTTATTCTTGAGCCTTCCTGGCTTTGCAAGATCTCCAGTTTTGTATCTGTAAGGTCCATTTTATCCATCCTTTTTTCCCATCTTTTAATATCGGCCGAATCATAATTATTCCCAAAAATAAAGAGCTTGATCACATTGTTATCATAATCAATACTCTCATCATTCAGTCCGATAATATCCACCCCTTCTTCCTTAAGTTCTGCTATAAAAGTATTAGCTTTTGCTTTAAATCTTTCTTCTAAAAAAAGTTGATAGAATAATTGAATACTCAATAAAAAGATAATCGTTGCCACGATCATTGCCAGCCGGGCTATTCGTTTCCGTTTGGCCTGATCAATATATCTTACCATCGGAAAACGCAGGTATTTGATGATGGCAAAAGAAGCCAGTGCAATAAAAATGGAATTGATGGTAAATAAGAACAAAGCCCCTCCAAAATAATCGAGATTTCCAATAGCCAGACCATAGCCTGCTGTACATAAAGGAGGCATCAATGCAGTGGCAATTGCTACACCTGCAATGGTATTGAACTGAGGAGTGGGTCTGCTCAATGCAATAATAAGTGCCAAACCTCCCGAAATAGCTATAAGAACATCCCGTACATCCGGACGTGTTCTTGCAATGAGCTCAGGAGTTTCGTGTTGAAACAATGGTATACTGAAAAATAAGAATGAAGTAATCAGACTTATCCCAACGGTAACAGCAAAATTGATCAATGAAGTCTTTAAAGTATCAATATCATTGATCCCCACTGAGAAACCAATTCCTAAAATTGGCCCCATTAAAGGTGAAATAAGCATAGCTCCTATCACTACAGCGGTTGAACTGATATTTAATCCAATAGAGGCAACTATAATGGAGAATACCAAAATCCAGGCCGTATGCCCTTTCATAACAATACCTTCACGGATTGTTTGAGCCGTAAGCTCTTTATCTGTCCCGACCTTAATATTAAGTAATTCCTTAAAAAAAACCTTAAAATCATACCAGAATCCTTTAAATTCTTTCTTAACCTCTTCTTTTTGCTCTTCTACCTTCTGGTCATGAACCTCGATCTTTTTCTCAATCTTCTCTTTACGTAATTCTTCTTTTTCTTCTTTATTATCCATTGAAATGGAATTGATTTATAGTGTAAATTTAATAAAATTAATTAGTGTCTGTCTATAAAGTGCTTGATTTTTGAAAGATTAAGATTTTTGATGGATTTTTTTTTATTGCAGCAAATGCTTGTGTATTAGGCAAAATAAAAGAAGGAAAAAAGTGCAAAAAGATAATTTTTTCAATTCGATGACTTTATGGACAAACACTATTTATACCCAATACAGATAGATTACGTTATTGGTCTGGATTTAAAGGATCCAAAAGTTTGACCATCGAAGCAAAAGATGTTGAATTGATTTGTGACGGCTGGATGGATCCGCATTCATTCCGGAATTGTGATCATATCACTTTAAATGGCATGATCATCGATCTATAATGAATAGAAAAGGTAATATTAAAGAATAAAAGACCAATGATAAATCATCAATAAAATTGGTGTAAAATGCTTAGTCTAAGGAATAATAACAATAAAAAATAGTACAAAATGAATAAATTAAAAGAAAATCTTACTATCGTATTGCTGATGCTAAGTATCTGGCACGTAAGTGCACAAGATCAATCGAGATGGAGCTTAACCGGAGATGAAGGCCTGCAATGGAATGTTAAACAAAATGATTCGCACATAGATCATTTGGAAATGAGTGGTTTATATATTTCTGCCATTGTTCATTATGGTGTGGAAAAAGGTGAGTTAAAGCAAAGAGTACATCTGGTTTTTCCAATGTTACGCACCATTCCTAATGATACACATGGAAGTTTATCTTATGATTTTGCTTATGATGGTATTGCAAAACCAATGATTAACGGAAAGGAAATAACCGAAGCTCCAGACTTTTTTTACCTTAAAGGAGTGCTAAAGTACGGTTCAAAAACTGATGAAGGTATTTCTATTACACACCAGTTATATCCAACAACTAATAAACCTGTTTTTATTGATAAAATGGAGTTTAAAAATTTCAGTAATAAAGCAGTAAAAATAGTACTTCCTAAAATTGACGAGGTCCATTATACAGATAAAGAAAAAGGAGTAGAAGGAGTTTATCGTATACAAGTGGTATCCTCTGATGACGGAAATTTTGTATTGAAACCTCATGAATCCTTAGACTATGCATTGATTTATTCTGCCAGAAGAAAAGAGGATAAAGATGTTTATATCTCAGCAGATTACGAATTAAAAAAACGTGAAAAATTTATTCGTGAAACCTTTTCTGATTTAGTTTTTGAATCCCCTGATAAAATTCTAAATACAGCATTTTCATTTGCTAAAATAAGGGCTACAGAAAGTATTTACGAAACCAAAGGTGGTTTAATGCACGGCCCGGGAGGTGGCCGTTATTATGCAGCTATCTGGGCAAATGACCAGGCAGAGTATGCCAATCCTTTTTTTCCGTTTTTAGGAAATCTGGAAGGAAATGAATCTGCGATCAATTCGTTTCGTCATTTTGCCCGGTTTATCAATGATGATTTTAAACCTATTCCTAGTTCTATCGTTGCCGAAGGAATTGATATCTGGAATGGAAGAGGAGACAGGGGTGATATGGCAATGATTGCTTATGGAGCCTCACGATTTTCTTTGGCCTATGGTGATAAAAAAACGGCCAAAAAATTATGGCCGTTAATAACATGGTGCCTGGAATATAATAAAAGAAAGCTGAACAAGGAAGGGGTTGTCACTTCAAATACTGATGAATTAGAAGGGAGATTTCCTTCTGGAAACGCCAATCTAAACACTTCGTCCCTGTATTATGATGCCTTGATCTCTACCGTACTGTTAGGAATAGATCTTGGGGTGGATTTTAAAGTGTTATCAACGTATGAGAAACAATCAAAAACTCTGAAAAAGAATATCGAAAAATATTTTGGGGCCACTGTTTCAGGATATAAAACCTATAAATATTTTAAAGAAAATAAGAAATTACGTGCCTGGATAGCTACTCCTTTAACGGTGAATATTTATGACAGAAAAGAAGGAACTATTAATGCCTTATTTTCGGATAAATTATGGACTGTTGACGGGTTGGCATCAGAAGCGGGAAGCACTACTTTCTGGGATAGAGCCACTTTATATGCCTTGCGTGGTGTATTTGCTGCAGGAGACACTGACAGGGCTATGAATTATTTATTAAAATATTCAAAAAGAAGATTACTCGGTGAACATGTCCCGTATCCTGTAGAAGCATATCCTGAGGGGAATCAGCGACATTTATCTGCAGAAAGTGCCCTGTATTGTAGAGTAATTACTGAAGGATTATTTGATATCCGGCCAACAGGTTTACGAAAATTTACCATATCTCCAAGACTTCCTGAAGGATGGAATAAAATGGCATTGAGACATGTTAAAGCATTTAACAGTAATTTTGATGTTGAAGTTTTAAGACATAGAGAAGGGGTAAAGATTATTATCAAAGAAAACAATAAAGTTATACAAGAAATGACGGGGAAAGCAGGGGATAGTTTTACAATTAGATTAAGCAGTAAAAAATAAGAAAATCAAAGTGAGTGAGATCACCATCAATGAATTGATCAGATTAAATATTAATTATAATGAATACAAAAATGAGCAAAAAAATATTTCTTTTTCTAATCCTCACAGGATTGTTGACTACAGTGAGAGCTCAGAACATCTTTAATCACGATTATTCGCAAACGCTGGTAATGAAACTGGATCTGGCCATACCTAACGGAGAGGGAGGCAGTAAAGTGATAAATACCTTTGAAAGTGCTTTGGAGGTAATAAAAATAGCCGATCATCTTTCACTGGGGATTCCTAAGATCATTTACCTGGTAGGCTGGCAATACAATGGTCATGATGATAAATATCCCGCTTTTTTTGAGGTAAACAAACATTTAAAACGGCCTCAGGATGCCAATGCACGGGAAAGCTTGCTCTGGCTGATGAAAGAAGCTAAAAAATACCACACGATCGTAAGTTTGCATATCAATATGACCGATGCCTATGACGATAGTCCGCTATGGAATGAATACGTTGAAAAGGATATGATCTCTAAAACATCATCAGGAAAATTGATGGTGATAGGAAGATACAACAACAGGAAAGCATACCAGATCAACTATCGTAATGAATGGAAGAACGGATATGCACAGATGCGTATAGATCGTTTACTCGAACTGCTTCCTCCGCTGAAAGAAGGAGGAAGTATCCATCTCGATGCCTGGATCGTTCGTGAAAGCAAAGGACATTATGAATCGGCTATGACCGAAGCAAAATATCAAAAGAAAATACTGAAGTACTGGAATGATAAAGGACTTGATGTTACCAGTGAATGGGTGATGGACTATATGGTAGGAGAAGTGCCTTTCGCCTGGCATTTTAATCATATGACACAATCGGATTACTTAAAAATTCCTGCAAAGATCTATACCGGAAGCGGATTGAATCCCGATGTAAAAAAAACCGATTTCGCTTTGGGATTTCTCTTCGGGAAGAGTATGTACGGGGAAACTGTTTTTCCATCCCTGCTGAAGGAAGATAAGAATAATGAGTGGATTAAAAAATTTAACAAGGATTTTTATCTGAATGTTTTACAATACAATTTCTTGAACCGTCTAAAACGATTAAAAGTTGATGGAAAAGGAAATAGCCGGACAGCTTATTTTTCAAAGGATGTAAAAGTTTCTTTAAAGGACAGTACGGTAACACGTGGTGATTTTACACTGAGAAAGAAAGATGTGGTGATCTTCCCTGTACAATGGAATGCGGAGAAAACTCTGGCCGTGTACAGTCAGAAACAAAGTTTAAAAAGTATTCAGCTGCCTCCATGCTGGAAAGATGTAAAAACAGTTTCTGTATTTGAGGTAACCGGAAACGGAAATAAACTGTTAAAGAATATTAATTTAAAGGAGAACAGGATCGTTTTTAAATTTCAACCGGCCACTCCTTATTTGTTAAAGCCGAAGATCTATAAATAATGGTTTTATAAAGTTTAAAAGGGTTTTGAAAGATCTCTTTTACAATTCGATGACTTTATAGACCGAGATTATATATTCATTTACCACAAAGAGGCGTATTCTATACCTTTATTTTTAATAAAAAA
>QNYL01000067.1 GCA_003973375.1 Flavobacteriia bacterium | reverse complement strand
GACCTGACGTGTAACACATTAATATGCACAGGTATTTCTGTCTCCTAACCACGATGAAAATTCCCACGATATAATTATGCATCTCCGTATTCTTGGGTATTCTCTACAATAATGAAGACTTCTTCTGTTATGAGTTTTGGCCGAGACTGTCACCGGCGTTTGTCTAGGAATCCGTACATGTAAGCTTACTGTACTGGTAGATGATTCCTAAAAACAGTTTTATACATAAATGCTACATCAGTCGAACCATTGATATAAAACTTACGTATCTAAATATCTGAATATTTTTCTCATTGAACTAAGGTTTATAGTATATTTGTTAAAATTTTTTTCTTTTGGGTGTTATAAAAATAAGAAATATCAGGGTTTATGCCTACCATGGTTGTCTTCAGGAAGAGGGCAAGATCGGTTCCGATTATCGTGTAGATCTCAGCATAAAGGCAAATCTTAAAAAATCGTCCATGACGGATGAACTGGAGGATACCGTAGATTATGTGCATCTTAACCGTATTGTTAAGGAGGAAATGCAGATACGGACCAAATTGCTGGAAACGGTGGCTAATAAGATCATCGAGCGTATTCTTTTTGAGATTCCTTTGGTTGATAAGGTAAACGTGAAGGTTTCAAAATTAAATCCTCCCATTGGCGGAAATGTTGAACGGGTTACCATTGAAATGAAGCGAAAAAGATGATCTGCTGATCTTCTGATGGGCTGATTTGAATTCTCCGTGTAACTCTGTACTGCTCCGTGAATCTCTGAGTAACAGATCACAATTTGTGAATATACTTTGGATATCTGATAAATCGATAAATGAATCTTAAATTTTGAATCCCGAGTTTTAAATAATAAGTAAATCAGTACATTCTCAAATTCATCATAATTTTTAACCGCAACGGACTCAAAGTTTTACGCAAAGTGCGCAAATAAAAAAATAATGGTTTTTACGGTTCCTGTTTTTTATATTTCTCAGTGAATCTCTGCGAAACAATTCATAATTTGTAAGCATACTCCGGATGTTAAGTAACTCAATAGAAAACAATCTTAAATTTTGAATCCCGAATTTTAAATTATTAATGAATTCATTATTCTTCCTCCAGGTATTTTTCAGAATCTTTAAAGTGGTAAACAATCCCGAACAGGGAGACCCCTGCTGTAATAATTGAAAATAGAACCCCGATGCTTACCGCTGTGGAAGAATCGGTTCCCAGTAATTTTGAGGCTTCAAAAAACACGTATTCTCTTACGCCGATTCCTGAAAAGGAGAAAATAGAAAGCACTGAGGAGATCAGAAAGATCACTACATAGCTGATCAGATTAAGAGGCTGGTGCCCGATGCTTAAAATGATAAAAACTACAGAGATTACTTGCAGAATTTGGATCAGGATGGAAATTAACAGAGTTTTGAAATAAATATTTTTAAAAGAAGGGAATACTTTATTTACAAAAAGGACAGAGAATAAAACTCCGGATATCAGTAAAATAGGGGAAAGCCATAAGAGATTCAGTTTTACAAAAATATCATACCCCAGAATGATCACAAGAATACCAATTGCAGTCAGCCCCATAAACCGGTCGATAAAAATGATTCCCGAAAGGGATTTGACCGGCCATTTGAATTTTTTATTGAGTGCAAAGACCTTATAAGCATCACCGCCGATTCCGCCGGGGATAAAAAAGTTGTAAAACATCCCGATCACATAAAGGATATTGTTACTTTTTTTTGACAGGTTAAAGTTCTTTTCTTTTAAAAAGAGCAAAAGCCTTCGGGCAGAGACCCATTGAGAGATTATAAAAAAGAGTACAGCAAGAAAAAGGTAAAATAGATTTACAGTTTTGATACTGCTCCAGACTTCTGTAAATGAGATCTTTGTAAAAACAAGGTACAGTAAAAAAACACTGATCGCAATTTTAAAGAAAGTGGAAAATAATTTCTTTTTATTTGTTTCCAACAGCAGTTATTTTTCTGATATAATAAGGTTTTTTATCCTGTGATTCATAATAGGTCTTCATCAGCAGGTCGATCACAATACCAATGGTAAATAATTGAATTCCAACTAAGATAAGTAAAACTGCCAAAGACAGCAAGGGTCTTGTACCGATATCATGTCCCATAATTTTTTCAAACACCAGATAAAAGCTGATCAGTATTCCGGATACAAACAGAAAAATCCCGATGTTTCCAAAAAGATAGATGGGTTTTTGCAGGTATTTTTGCTGAAAAAGGATGAGCAGAAGATCATTAACCACTTTGGTTGTTCTTCCGAGTCCGTATTTGGATTTTCCAAATCTTCTGGGGTGATGTTTTACTTTTACTTCTGAAATTCTGGCACCGTTACTATGGGCCATTAAAGTAATAAAACGGTGTAATTCGCCGTATAGATTCAGCTCTTTTGCAGTTTCTTTGGTAAAAACCTTTAAGGCACATCCGTGATCCTGAATATCCAGTTTGGTAGTCTTTCTGATGATAAAATTTGCAACTTTAGAGGGAAAGGTTCTGATAAACGAATCTTTTCTTTTATCTCTGATACCGGTTACCACATCCCAGTCTTCTTTTTGAAGTTTTTCCAGCATCATCGGGATGTCGGTAGGATCATTTTGCAGATCTCCATCCATGGTAATGATATAATCGCCCCTGGCATAATCTATTCCCGCCTGTAAAGCAGAACTCTGACCGTAATTTTTTTTCATTTCGATCAGAACCACACGATCATTTTTCAATTTTTTGACCTCATTCCGGGTATTATCGGTAGAAAAATCATCAATATAAATGATCTCATATCTAAAGCCCTCTAAAGCATCTTCAATAGTCTCAGTAAGTGGTATAACATTTTCTTCCTCATTGTAAAGGGGAACAACGATCGATAAGAGCATTTTATCTTTATCCATACTTAAGAATTAATTTTTCAAAATTAAGATAATTATATTAAATGTCTTATTTTTACCTCATAATCTGTAAATATGGAAGGTTTTTTAACCTGAGCGTATTGATCTTTTAAAATATTTCTGTTTCTAACCTGATGAATTCATTTAACCCGGTGAAGCCAATTTTAAGCGAAAAAATTATTTATATCCTGTATGCGCTTATTGCGATGGTATATATTTCAGGATTATTTATTCCGTTGATGGAAAATGATTCTGCCCAGCATGCCACCATGGCGATGCGGATGTATCTGCGAAACGATTTTGTAAACCTCTACCGTGGTTTTGATGAATATCTCGATAAGCCTCATATGCATTTCTGGCTGGCCGCTTTGTCGTTTAAGATCTTTGGTGTTACACAATGGGCCTATCGTATTCCCGCTTTGTTATTCACCTTGCTGGGTGCTTATTCCACTTATCAGCTGGCTAAAGAGTTTTACGGTAAAAGAGCAGGGCATATCGCCTCTTTGATCTTTTTAACTTCCCAGGCCATTATTCTGGCCAATCATGATGTAAGAACAGATGCAGTACTTACCGGAGCAACTATTTTTGCTACCTGGCAATGGGTGAAATACCTGAATTACAATAAGATCCTTTACGCAGTCCTGGGAGGGCTCGGCGTAGCAGTGGCTTTTAGTACCAAAGGTCTGCTGGCAGTTTTTTTTGTAGGGAGTCCGTTGTTATTTTATGTGCTTTACAGCAGAAAATGGGCAGCTGTTTTTAACTGGAAACTATTGATAGGAATTGCAGCATTCTTTTTAGGTACTTTACCAATGCTGTACGCCTATTATCTTCAGTTTGATCTGCATCCTGAAAAGGTAATCAACGGTCATTCGAATATTTCGGGATTTAAATTTATTTTTTGGGATCAGAGTTTTAACCGGATGACCGCAACCGGTTTTGAAAAGCCCAATACCGATTATTTCTTTTTCTTTCACACTATGTTGTGGGCTTTTTTACCCTGGGCTATGATAGCTTATGTGGCAATTTTTGACCGTACCCGGCAGTTTATCAAACTGCGTTTTAAATACCGGGAAGGAATGGAATTCTTAAGCGTAGGCGGGTTTTGGTTTATTATGCTGGTGATCAATATATCAAAATCAAAGCTGCCGCATTATATGAACAGCCTGTTTCCGATACTGGCCGTTCTTCTGGCCGGATATCTCGTATATCTTTTTGATAATTCCAAAGAGAAGATGATGAAGATATTGCTGGGCATTCAGTATTTTGTCATTTCTTTAGGTACTCTTTTGGCAATAGTTCTGATCACTCAGGTTTTTCCTTTACCGAAGATCTATCTGCTTATTGTTTATATCCTTTTATTGCTCTTCCTGATGTTTGTATTGTTCAAAAAAACAGAACCAATTGCCCGCATCATTATCTTTTCAGTTGCGTTCTCGGTATTTGTAAATTTCAGCCTGAATACTCAGTTCTATCCCAATCTGCTAAGATATCAAGCCGGAAATAATATGGTTAAAATCATTAAAAAAGAGCATATCGATATAGAAAAGATTTATATTCTGAATAGACGTTACAGCTGGTCTCTCAATTTTTATACACAGCGGGAAACCCCTTCGGTTTCACCAGATGAACTGAGATCTAAAAAAGATATCTGGCTTTTTGTTTATGGAAAAGATTTAAAAATCCTTGAAGAACAGGGAATAAGCTGGGATAAGAGTTTTGAGGTGCCTTATTACCGTATTACCATGCTGTCGCTAAAATTTCTCAATCCGGCCACCCGTAAAGGGGAATTAAAAAAGGCATATCTGCTGCATATCAACTGATTTAAAATTCGTTATTCTGTTACCTGGATCACCTTTTTTACAATAACTAATTTTTTTAATTGTAATCTTTATTTTTTTACTTAAATTTGCACTTCTCAAATGGCGTCGTGGCCGAGTGGCTAGGCAGGGCTCTGCAAAAGCTCGTACAGCGGTTCGAATCCGCTCGTCGCCTCTTTAAAAACCTCAATTATACACTGTTGTAGATTGAGGTTTTTTTTAATTTCTTTAACATTAGTTTAGTTTAAATTTTGCATCTTTGTACATCTTATTTCTAAAGCATGCAAATTTACCCCATTGAAACAGGGAATTTTAAATTGGATGGCGGAGCAATGTTCGGTGTTGTTCCCAAAGTGATCTGGCAAAAAACAAATCCTGCCGACAGCAATAATCTTATCGATATGAGTCTCCGGTGTATGCTTATCGAGGAGGAAGACCGCCTTATTTTGATCGATGATGGTACGGGAGATAAGCAAAGCGAAAAGTTTTTTGGTTATTATTACCCTTTCGGGGATGATACTCTTGACAGTTCCCTTAAAAAATACGGTTTCCACCGCGATGATATTACCGATGTCTTTTTAACCCATTTACATTTTGATCATTGTGGCGGAAGCATTCAGTGGAATAAAGATAGAACCGGTTTTGAACCTGCTTTTAAAAATGCAAAATTCTGGAGCAATAAAAATCACTGGCAATGGGCGGTAAAACCCAATCCCAGGGAAAAAGCCTCTTTTTTAAAAGAAAATATCAATCCGATTGAAGCCAGCGGTCAGCTGAACTTCGTATCGATCCCCGAGAATAAATTTTCGGTAAATTCCGAACTCGGTTTTGATATTCTGTTTACCGACGGGCATACCGAAAAACAAATGATTCCACATATAAAATATCAGGGTAAAACAATAGTTTTTGCAGCCGATCTTTTACCCAGTGTTGGTCATATTCCCTTACCTTATGTGATGAGCTATGATACACGTCCGCTGATCACAATGGATGAAAAAGCAAAATTCCTTAATGATGCTGTAGAGAAACAATATTATATTTTTCTGGAACACGATCCTGTAAATCAGTTGTGTACGGTAAAGCATACCGAAAAAGGAGTAAGGCTGGATCAAACCTATAAATTTAACGAAGTATTCAAATAAACAATTAATATTTAAAATTAACCTAAATGAAAATTACCAGATTATTATTAAGCATTGGATTGGTTATATCTCTTGCCAGCTGTAGTTCAAGCAAGTCAGCCTCCGGTTCAAATAAGTATCATAAGATTGCTGTTCCTGCGGGATCGTCAACAGCAGTTGTTATCCCTGCCAAAAAAGGGAAAATGAGTGAAACCGAATTAAAAAACTGGCCTCATGCCGATATTTACACTGATTCTGTACCGGGAATGAGCCTGAAAAAAGCTTACGACTTCCTTAACGGTAAAAAATCAACTACCGTTATTTTAGGAATTGCCGATTCAGGTATCGATATCAATCATGAAGATTTAAAAGATCAGGCATGGGCCAATACAGATGAGATTGCCGGAAATGGAAAAGATGATGATAAGAACGGATATATTGATGATATCCATGGCTGGAACTTTCTTGGTGGAGCTAAAGGGGAACCTGCTCCTGCCCAGCTGGAAGTAACCCGTTTGTATAAAAAATACAAGGCAAAATATGACGGAAAAACAGAAGATCAGATCGCAGCAAATGACAAAGCTGAATATGCTGAATACCTGAAGATCAAAAAGGACTTTGAAAAAAGACTGGATGAGGCCAAAAAGAGCTATCAGTATTACCAGTCAATTCAGGCAATGATTGTTGAGGCTGATAAAGCTGCACAGAAAGCCCTGAAAAAAAAGATTTACACACTGGACGACCTTCAGAAATTACCTGCCGATCAGCAAAATCCAATTCTGATGAAGATTCTTTCTTCGGGAGATACCATTGAAAATGCCATTTCTCAGATCCAGAAAGGAATTGATTATTACGGAAGTCAGGTAAATGTGATGTATAATCTTGATGTCAAAGGACGACATACCAATGATGATCCGGATGATATTAATGATGTACCTTATGGAAACCCCTTCGTAATCGGATCGGTTGATGATGAAATGCACGGTACTCACGTTGCCGGTATTGCATTGGCTACCAGAAACAATGGTATTGGCATGAATGGAGTTGCCGACAATGTAAAACTGATTGTTGCAAGAACGGTTCCTGACGGAGATGAATTCGATAAAGATGTGGCTTTAGCGATCAGATATCTGGTTGATAATGGGGCCAAAGTGATCAATATGAGTTTTGGTAAGAGCTATTCACCTCATGCTAACTGGGTTTATGATGCTATAAAATACGCTGCAAGTAAAGATGTATTATTGGTTCATGCTGCTGGAAATGATTCACATAACGTTGATCTGGATAAATATAATAATTACCCGACAGATGCTCCCGATAAGCTTAATGAGATTGCCGATAATGTAATTACCATAGGATCTTGTACCCGTCATTATGATGAGAATCTTGTTTCAGGTTTCTCAAATTACGGTAAAAAGAATGTAGATATTTTTGCACCGGGATCAGAGATCTATTCTACAGTACCTAAGAATAAATATGAATTCTTACAGGGTACTTCAATGGCCTCGCCCGAAGTTGCCGGTATTGCTGTTTTGATCAGATCTTATTATCCTCAACTTTCTGCAAGCCAGGTAAAACATATCATCATGAACTCCGGTACAAAAGTTGATCTGGATGTAAATCTACCCGGAGGTAAAGGTAAAAAAGCACCTTTCAGCACACTTTCTGTTTCAGGCAGAGTTGTTAATGCATATAATGCTGTGAAAATGGCAGATGAAATGGTTAACGGAAAGAAATAGTTAAAAATTAAATAAATAAGATATAGTCTGACAGGTATTCTTAGTAAAGAATATTGGTCGGACTATTTTTTAAACAGCACTTTTATGAAAAAAAATCTTTTATTTTTATTGACTTTTATTAGTTTTTCAGTTTTTGCGCAAAGCAATGTTTACTGGCAGCAACATGTTGATTATACCATGGATATTGATATGGATGTAAACAACTATCAATACAAAGGTAAACAAAAACTGATCTATACAAATAATTCTCCCGATGAACTGAAATATGTCTTTTATCACTTACAGTTTAATGCGTTTCAGCCGGGGAGTCAGATGGATCTTCGTTTACAGCATATCAAGGATCCTGATGACCGGATGGTAACCAGAAAAGG
>QNYL01000163.1 GCA_003973375.1 Flavobacteriia bacterium | reverse complement strand
CCAAAACAATCTTACCATCAGTATCTTTTAAGATATATTTGATTGATATTTGTTGCTTTGAAGACAGTTTACTGGCGATATCGGTTTGCACAACCACATTAACTTTTTCTTCAGACAGATCTTCATAATGAACAAATGTTCCACCACCGGATATTTTATCTTCCTGGTTCGGATCAGTAATATAGATCTTGTTGGTTGCGATCAGCCATACATCCCTATAAATTCCGCCGAAATAACAAAAATCCAGTCGCTGTTGAGATTTTCCCGGAGGGTAGGAGGTATCATTACTGTTATCTGCCCATACAACAAGTACATTTTCTTTTCCCTTGATGATTTTTTTTGAGATATCAATGCTAAAGGGAAGATAGCCACCATAATGAGAGGCCAGCAGCTCTCCGTTTAACCAGACTTTACTCTTTCCCATTACTGCTTCAAAATAAATGATAAGTCGTTTATTTTCAACACTTTCTGGAATAATAAAATGTTTTCTGTACCAGGCTTCTCCCTGATAATTGCTGGAACCGCTTGCCTGAGTTGACAACAATTCCAGACCATGAGGTGTATTGACAATATTCCAGTCGGAATCGTTAAAATTATTTTGCTCTGCACCTTTTACAACACCTTTAAAAAATCGCCAGCCTACATTAAAATTGTAAACTTTACGTCCGCTGCCGGGTATTTCATAAAAACCTGCTTTTGAGTAATCTGGTATCTTTTCCTGAGCAATTCCTGTGTTGGATAAAAACAGAATAATTGTTATGAAAAGTATATTTTTTTTCATGATAAATATTTGATATTAAGAATTTAGTTAACGGATTTAAAGGTAAAGAAATATTCTGAAAAGTATGGTTTTGAATTTTCACTTGAACAATGGTGACAAGGTATCTTTTTACGCTGTTTATTAACTAATAATTTTGCTTCTTCTAAAGTTCTTCCTTGAAGTTCATGCTCTGATAAAAGTTCATTTAACAATTCATGTTGAATTGATAGTGGTAACTTATTGAATAATTGTTTGACCTCTTTACTTGTTTTTATAATACAGATACTTAAGTTTCGCAAATGTTTATAAATAGCTGATTATAAACAAAATATTTTTCTTTTGATAATACTTTTTAAAATACAAATCTAAAGGTATCTTTGTGTAATTAATAGCTATTTCACAAAGAGGCCCAAAGAAATCTCAAAGAACCACAAAGATTATATTTCATTGTAATTATTTGTTTTATAGTCATTTAATAACTTTTATGATAAGTGCGAAACTTTAGATACAGATATACAAAAAATTGCGGAATTATTTAGAACTTAGCTATAAATCTTAGATTTTTTGCAGAAATTCTAAGGTATCAACACCATCGGCATATTCCCATAATTCGGGTTTTTGCGTTTTACCAAAGTCCACTTTGTTATCCAGGTCCAGTTTGGATACTACACATTGAATCTGATCTCTTTCCATCTGAAGTTTTAATTTAAGTGCTTCAATATCATCGTAATACTCGTAAAAAAGTGTTGCAATAGGTGAAGAGTAACTCGGATCTTCTTTTAGCATCAAAAAACCATTTTCAAGTAATTTAAATCTGCTCATCAAGTACACCGCCTTGTTGTAATCGTAATTGTTTTCGTATTTTTTATATTCGATCAGATCTTTATAGGAATAGATATTCTTAAACAAACGGTCAAAATCATAAGCTTTAGGAACAAAGATCTTAGCTACACTGCGACAACCGAGTCCGAAATAAAGAAAAATATCCTCTCCAAGCTTTTTCAGGTCTTCATCGTTCTCATCTCCGGTAAGTATTGCAACAGCATTTCTGTTCCTGCGGATGATGTTAGGATATTTACCAAAATAATACTCAAAATAACGGGCGGTATTGTTACTTCCGGTAGCAATAACGGCATCAAAATCCTCTAATTTATTTTCTGTAAAAGAGATCATTCCCTTAAAAGCGGGTTCAATTTTTTCCAGGTATTTTGCGATCAGTGGAATAAAGTGTTTATCGTTTGAGGATTGTTTGGCCTTAATACGGTTTCCCGAGATCAATACCGAGAGAAAATCGTGAAAACCCACCAGCGGAATATTTCCTGCCATGATCACGGCAACGGTCTTAGGATCTTCTTTAAAACTATAATTTGAAACCCATTTTTCAAGATTTTCCTTTTTAAGGATCTCACTCCAGCTTTTAAAGGCATATAGAATGTTGTCTTCGGTAAACCAGCCATTGTATTCTTTGGCTCTTTTGATCTTCATATTAAAAACATCAAAAAAAAGATCATTTTCAGGAATTCCCTCTTTTCTTTCAATAGCAGATCTCGAAAACTGGCTTAAAAATTTACCTAAAGTATCGAATGCTGTAATGCGTTTACCTAAGTTCATAAAAACAATCTGTTTGATACGGCAAATTTAATCAAATTTATGATGCTTGTAATAATTTGTTTGGTTTTCATTGTATTGTCTTGTTCCAAATGTAAAAATGAATAAAAAGTAAGAAGAATAAAGATATTTTTGGTCTGTGATTCATTACTAAAAGTAAAAATATATTGTTGATAATATTTTTTACAAAATGATTAAATAAATGTAAACATCAGTAATACAATAAGTTATAATGTTTAAATTAGTCAATCATCATTTCAAAAAATTGTAACAAATCTCACCTTTTTTGCTTATTTAGTTTGTTTATAAATAGTATATTTGTTGTTTAGAATGATTAAAAATAATAGATATAAATTATTCGTTAGAATATCCTTTTTCTAAAGGGAATTTTAGTTTAAATTTTTAAATGACTGAATAAAATCAATAAATAAAAAAATGAATTACACAAAAGAAGATGTCCTGAAAGCACTTGAAACTGTATCTGCTCAGGGAGATGATAAGAATCTGGTGGAAAGCGGAGCAGTAAAAGAAGTAGCTGTACAGGATAAGGTGGTAGCGATAGAATTAGCTATACAAAATCCTTCCTTACAGGCAAAGAAAAAGCTTGAAGTAGAAGTGATGAAAGCCATTCATAAGGAGCTTAACGAAAAACTTGATGTAAAGGTTAATGTTAAATCTACAACGATCAATGTAAAACCTTTAACAGCAACCAAAGGAAAATCAATTCCGGGTGTTAAGAATATTATTGCTGTAGCTTCTGGTAAGGGAGGCGTTGGAAAATCAACGGTAACTGCTAACCTGGCAGTAAGCTTATATAAAATGGGCTTTAAGGTAGGTATTCTTGACTCAGATGTTTACGGACCTTCAATGCCTATAATGTTTGGTGTTGCCAATGAAAAACCTACCGGTGTTACTGTAAACGGCAGATCAATGATCAAGCCAATTGAGAGTTACGGTATAAAAATGCTGAGTTTGGGATTCTTTACAGATCCTAATCAGGCTGTGATCTGGAGAGGAGCTATGGCAAACAAAGCTTTGGATCAGATGATGTTTGATGCTGACTGGGGTGAACTCGATTTTATGTTGATCGACCTTCCTCCGGGAACCGGTGATATTCACCTTTCTATTGTTCAGAATATCCCCGTAACAGGAGCCGTTATTGTAAGTACTCCGCAAAATATCGCTTTGGCGGATGCTAAAAGAGGTGTGGCGATGTTCCAGCAGGCTGATATCAATGTCCCGGTTTTAGGAATTGTTGAGAATATGAGTTATTTTACTCCTGAAGAATGTCCGGAAAATAAATATTATATCTTCGGAAAAGACGGTGCTAAAAATCTTGGAGAAGATCTGGAAACTGCTTTTCTTGGAGAAATTCCACTGGTTCAGAGTATTCGTGAATCAGGGGATGTGGGTCGCCCGGTAGCTTTGCAGGAAGATTCTCCATTAGAAAAAGCTTTTGCTGAAGTAACAAAGAATATGCTTACGCAATTGGTAAAGCGTAACGAAACTTTACCTCCGACTGAGATTGTAAGAATAACCAATATGTCAGGTTGCAGTACAAGCTAATACAATTATACCCTGTACTGCGTTTGCAATACAGGGTTTTTAATAATACGTATGGAAAATAACGAGATCCGTAAAAAAGTTGAAATTGCTCTTGAAGATATCCGCCCATATCTTATAGCTGATGGCGGAAATATCTCATTGATCTCAATTGTTGATAATACGGTAACTGTAAGGTTGGAAGGTACCTGTGCAGGATGTAAGGTCAACCAGCTTACCCTTAAAAACGGTGTTGAGGCAACCATTAAAAAATATGTACCCGAAATTGAAAGAGTTATTGAAGAAGAATAATTCCCTGTCAGTCTACACAATAGGTGCTTTTCTTTATAAAGTTACTACCTTTTCCTTTTATCATATTTTGTAATTTGAATAATATATTTTAGCAGGGATTATTGTAATTTCTTTAAAATATTTGACTACATTTAGGCTATTATTCAGTTAGATATGTCAGATAAATCAGAATATGATTTCGTAATTATTGGTTCCGGTTTTGGTGGTGCTGTATCGGCTTTAAGACTTACCGAAAAAGGATATAAAGTACTCGTTATTGAAAAAGGCAAATGGTATCAGGGAAAAGATTTTCCTAAAAACAACTGGCATCTGAAAAAATGGCTGTGGTTGCCTTCAATGAAATTCTACGGTATTCTGAAAATGACCTTTTTCAGATATACAACAATTCTGAGCGGAGTGGGGGTAGGAGGTGGATCTTTGGTTTATGCCAACACATTACCGGTGCCAAAATCAGAATTTTTTAACAGTGGAAACTGGAAAGGACTTGCCGACTGGGAAAAGGAACTGAAACCCTTTTACAAAGAAGCGAAACGAATGCTGGGAGCAGAGAAGAACCCTAAATTTTTCGATTCTGATCTGGCCTTAAAAAAAGCTGCTGAATCTATGGGGAAGGTTCAGGATTTTGAAGCGCCTGAAGTATCCGTTTTCTTCGGTAAAGCGAATACCGTAGTGAAAGATCCATTTTTTAAAGGGGAAGGGCCCGATCGTGAGGGATGTACTTTTTGCGGACAATGTATGACCGGCTGCCCGAATAATGCAAAAAATTCCCTCGATAAGAATTATCTCTATCTGGCACAAAAAAAAGGAGCTGAGATCCTGGCTGAAAAGAAAGTAACCGTGGTTGAAACTTTGGGCCAAAAGGATGGAAGTACCGGTTATCGGATTACTTTTGAAGATCAGACCTCATATTTCAGCAAAAAAACTAAAAAAATTACTTCAAAAGGGGTGATATTTTCGGGTGGTGTGCTGGGTACAGTTAGGCTTTTGCTGGATATGAAAGTTAAGAAATACCTGCCGGAACTTTCTGCTCAGGTGGGTAATTATGTACGTACCAACAACGAAAATCTATCTTTGATCACCACAAGAAACAAAGATCTCGATCTGTCTAAAGGTGTTGCCATTGGTTCTATTTTTCCTCCTGATGAACACGGACATGTTGAAGCGGTTAGATATGGTGCCGGTTCCAATTTCTGGAAGATTCCGGTCATCCCCATGGTTTATGGTAAAAATGTTTTTATTAGGATCTTTAAACTTTTAAAATTCCTTATTACACATCCATGGAAATGGATCGGAAATTATTTTATTAAAGATTATGCGAAAAGAACTGTGATCCTACTGTTTATGCAGCATCTCGACAGCACGATCAAACTAAAAAGAGGTTGGTTTAATTTAACAACCAGACTAACCGATGGGGAAAAACCGACACCGTTTATTCCTATGGCAAAAACCCTCGCCGATCAGGTGGCCAAAGAAATAGGAGGGACCGCCTTTATGATGAGTACGGATATACTTACCGGTGCTCCCTCAACAGCTCACATCCTCGGAGGAGCAGTTATTGGAAGGGATAAAGAATCCGGCGTGATTGATAAAGATCATAAAGTTTTCGGTTATAAAAATATGTATGTTTGTGATGGTTCAGCCATGTCAGCCAATCCGGGAGTGAACCCTTCATTAACCATTACAGCTATGACAGAAAGGGCAATGAGTAAAATTCCTGAGAAATAATGTTAACTTTTTACTTTTATCTGCATTAATAAATAGAACCAATATTTTTAAAGATGCTCGTAAAAGTTTTCGGAAGTGCCGTTTTTGGGGTAGATGCCACCACAATCACCGTTGAAGTCAATATTGATAAAGGAATTGCCTATCATCTTGTAGGTTTGCCCGATAATGCCATAAAAGAAAGCAGTTATCGTATTTCGGCTGCTCTGAAGAATAATGGTTACAGTTTACCGGGGAAGAAGATCACCATCAATATGGCTCCTGCCGATCTGCGTAAAGAGGGTTCCGCTTATGATCTTACCATTGCTATGGGAGTACTGGCTGCATCTGGTCAGATCAATGCAGATGATCTTGAAAAATATGTCATTATGGGAGAACTTTCCCTTGATGGAGGTTTGCAACCCATCAGAGGTGCTTTGCCTATTGCAGTTAAGGCCCGGGAAGAAGGTTTTAAAGGATTTATTCTGCCCGCTCAAAATGCAAAAGAAGCGGCTATAGTTAATGATCTGGATGTTTATGGTGTAGAAAACATCAAAGAAGTAATTGATTTTTTTGAAAAGAAAATCACTTTGCAACCTTTGGTAATCGATACCCGTAAAGAGTTTTATGACAATATTGAGCACCCCGAATTTGATTTTGCCGATGTAAAGGGACAGGAAACAGTAAAACGTTGTATGGAAATTGCAGCTGCCGGCGGACACAATATTATTTTGATCGGCCCTCCGGGTTCGGGTAAGACCATGCTGGCAAAACGCCTGCCAACCATACTTCCTCCAATGACTTTAAAAGAGGCTTTGGAAACTACAAAAATACATTCGGTAGTTGGGAAGATAAGAGAAAATCACGGTTTGATGAGCCAAAGGCCTTTCCGGTCTCCACACCATACCATCAGTGATGTGGCTCTCGTGGGCGGAGGTACGTATCCGCAACCCGGCGAAATTTCTTTATCGCATAATGGGGTGTTATTTTTAGATGAATTGCCCGAATTTAAAAGAAGTGTTCTTGAAGTGATGCGACAACCTCTGGAAGACCGGGAAGTAACCATTTCAAGAGCGAAATTTACCGTGACCTATCCCAGTAGTTTTATGCTGGTCGCCAGTATGAATCCGAGTCCGAGTGGATATTTTATCGATAGTGACAGTCCGGTAACCACTTCTCCCTATGAAATGCAAAGGTATATGAGCAAGATCTCGGGGCCACTTTTAGATCGTATTGACATTCATATTGAAGTGCAGCCGGTTCCTTTTGAAAAATTATCGGAAGAGCGAAAAGGAGAACCTAGTAAAGTGATACGGGAAAGGGTAACAAAGGCCCGTTTGTTCCAAGCCTCTCGTTTTAATGATCTCGATCATATTCATTACAATGCCCAAATGGGAGTTAAACAGATCAGAAAATTCTGTAATCTCGATCCGGAATCCAAGGATCTGTTAAAAAATGCCATGGATCGTCTGGGCCTGTCAGCAAGAGCTTATGACAGGATATTGAAAGTAGCGCGAACGATTGCCGATCTGGAAAATAACGAAAAAATAAAACCCAATCATATTGCTGAAGCGATACAGTACAGAAGTTTAGACCGGGAAGGATGGCTGGGATAAAGATCAGTCTGATGTTTTTTCCTTATTTTTATGCAAAATTTAGACTAATGAAGTTAGATATACTTGCTGTGGGTGCACATCCGGATGATGTGGAACTGGGTTGCGGTGCAACATTGGCTAAAGAGATCTCTTTAGGAAAGAAGGTTGGTATTTTAGACCTTACCCGGGGGGAGTTAGGAACCCGTGGTTCTGCAGAGATCAGAAAGAAAGAAGCTGAAAAAGCTGCCAAAATTTTGGGAGTAGAAGTAAGAGAAAATATGGCTTTTGCCGATGGATTTTTTGTAAATGATCAGGAGCATCAGCTTAAGCTTGTAGAGATTATCAGAAAATATCAGCCTGAAATAGTACTTTGTAATGCTGTTGACGATCGGCATCCAGATCATGGAAAAGGAAGTA
>QNYL01000046.1 GCA_003973375.1 Flavobacteriia bacterium | reverse complement strand
CTTTTCCCAGGCAACCTAAACAGCCTCTCTTCTTTTTCTTTTTTACCGGTGTTTGAATATTCGAATTATTTTGTCCCGAACGCGGACCCGAATCAATGATCTTTCTACCTTCCTTAGTTGTTCTTACCTGTTCCTGTTTAACTGAGGAATCTGAAGGTGGAACTGCAGATGTTTCTTGTGGAGCGTTTTCCTTTTGCAGGTTAAACTTTGCTCCGCAGGAAGGGCAAAAATTTATATGGTCCGGTATTGAATTACCACATTGGGTACAATAAGGCATAGCATTTTATTTTTATTAGTCATCATCATAACCATCATGATCTCTGTCGTAATCATCCCAGTCATAATGAGCTGGATTGTTCCTGGATGAAAGTATTTTTCCTTTTTTTGATTTTCGCCAGATGATCAATACAAAAATCAGGATAAACCCGACACTAAAAAGCACATCGAACAGCTTACTTTTAGCTTCAGGATCATTATTGAACCAGATTATAAAAGCGATAACAGCAATCACAAGGAATACCAGAAATATTATTTTAAAGGTTTTGTATGATTTTGAGGATTTACTCTTAACCATAGTACCCGAATAAGTTCCTGTGGATTTAAGTGTTTTGGGAGGTGTTTTCTTAGATTTTGTTGAAGTTGTGTTTTCCTTTAAGGAAGCACCGCATTTTTCACAAAATGATGAGCCCGGCGGATTGGAGTGTCCGCATGCTGCGCATAAGATATGTTCTTCCTGAGTAGTTTGTTGAACTATTGCCCCGCAATGAGGACAAAACTTATCTGAGGAGTCAATATTCTGATGACAGTTCTTACATTTGATCTGTGACATGATCAATTGGTTTTAAAACAATAATATCAAAATATTTCTTTAGAAGTAGTAGTTGTAATTACAACAAATATAGCAAATTAATTCCAGTTTTACCTTATTTTAAGGTCAAAAATTAAGTCTGTTCTGAGCGAAAAAGGAAGTTATAATTCCAGCATCAAATCAATCGTCTTTTTTACCGAAAATCCGTTTAAAAAAGGATCTGTTCTTTCTTTTTGCTTTCCGCTCAGCTTTTCTTGCTGCCTTTTCGGAGGTGGTTTCCGTCTTTTTAAAGATACTTTCAAAGAATTTTTCAATCTGCGAATCCTCAATATAATCCTCGCAATCCAAAGCATCGGCATATTCTTCCGGCAGCGGTTCAAACTGAGCATCAAAAAATCTTCTTAAGGTATTATCCCTCTGAATACTCTGAAGTGTTTTTCCTACAAGTGGCAATGCAAGCCTGCTACCCGATCCGTAGGCTCCGGTTCTGAAATGAATCCCCGGCATGGAAGCTCCAACCCGGGTTACCATTACCATAGATGGATTGTATGCTGCAAACCAGGCATCGGCGAAATCCTGTGAAGTACCCGTCTTCCCTGCCAGAGGCAATTTAATTCCATAGGTTTTTCTCAAAGCTGTACCTGTTCCTTCATTTACCGCTTTTTGAAGAATTGCATTGAGTAGTTGTGCGGTTTTCTTACTTAAAACAGGTTCAGGTTCCTGTTTAAAATCGTTTTTATAGATCACTTTCCCATCAGCAGTTTTGATCTGAGAGATCATTTGCGGATCAATTCTTTTACCCCCGTTGGCAAAGGCTGCATAAGCAACGGCCAGCTCATAAATACTTGCATTTTCGGTTCCCAGCGCCACAGAAGGCTTGTCATTTAGTTCCTGACCGAATCCAAGCTCTTTCCACGTCTTTTCAAGGTCTTTAAACGGTGTTTGCAGAAACAGGTTTACCGTTGGAATATTCATCGATTTGGCCAGTGCAGCTGCAACCGAGTATTTCCCTCCGGTCTTTTTATCGTAATTCTGAGGCGTCCAGTTATCATAATCGGTAAGCACAATAGAATCGTTTTCGAGATACTGACAAGGCATCATACCATTTTCCAGAGCTGTTGCGTACAAAACCGGTTTAAAAGTAGAGGCCACTTGCCTTTGTGCATACACCTGATCGTAAGGATGTGTTCTAAAATCTATGCCTCCAACCCAGGCCTTAATGGCTCCCGTTTCCGGATCCATGCCCAGAAAACCGGCATGTAAAAAAGTAAGATCATACTTCAGGCTGTCTCTTACCGAGATGGAATCCATATAAAAACCATCCCAGGAAAATAGTTCTCTGTTCTTTTTAACATCGGCAATTCCGGTTAATTTTAATTTTTTGATCTCGCTGTCAACCATTTCAGAAAGTTCCTTTTTATACCTTCCGGATGCGTATTGTTTTCTTAAGATCTTTTGCATTTTCTTCAGATGAACGGCAAAAGATCTAAGTACATAATTCTGTAAATGATCATTCAACGTAGTTTCAATAATCAGTCCGTCTTTATACATATTGTATTTATCCCCTGTGGTCTGTTCAATATCCTTTAAGATCTCTTTGACCTCTTTTTTAACCTGTACCAAAAAATAATTTGCTTTACCTTCTGAACTCAGATTGGAATAATTAAGTTTTAAAGGCAGTTTTTCAATAGAATCTGCCTGATCTTCGTTAAGATATTCATATTTCTGCATCTGCTGAAGAACCACATTTCTCCGCTTTAAGGCGTGCTCCGGATAGATCCTGGGATTGTAATACGTATTAGCCTTCAGCATTCCTATCAAAACTGCCGATTCATCTGTTTTCAGATCCTTTGCACTTTTATTGTAATATCTTCTTGCAGCCGCCTCAATACCAAAAACATTTTCCCCAAAGGGAACCGTATTTAAATAAAGTGTAAGAATATCTTCTTTTGTATAGATCTTCTCAAGCCTGTTGGCCAGAATGATCTCTTTGATCTTATTTACAGGAAGTGTCAGGGTGCCAAAGGTTTTTCTGCCATACATATTTTTTGCCAGCTGCTGTGTAATGGTGCTTCCTCCTCCTGAATTTTTCTGTCTTAACAAAACAGATTTGAACAGTACCCGGAACAGACTTCGGGTATCCACCCCCGAGTGTTCAAAATAACGCGCATCTTCGGTAGCTACCAGCGCATTGATCAAACTTTTCGGGAAGTCTTCAAAAGTGAGGTTGGTTCTGTTCTCGGCAAAAAATTTACCAATGATCACATCATCCTCCGAAATTACCAGAGATGCGGTCTCATTCTTAAAATCCTTGAGTTCATTTTCTGAATACAGATGTCCGAAAACATCATAATAGATTGCCCCGAAAAAAAGGCCGGACAGCAAAATGAGCAGGGCAATTATTTTCAGACCAGAAAGGATTGCAAACTTATCCTCTAAAGCTAAAAGAATTCTGAAGAAATGATTTATTTTTTCCTGTCGAGCTGACGCTTGATCTTTTTAATGGCATTTTCAATAGGTTTATCAGGCTCGATCACATTGTAATCTCCCCAGAATTTAGGATCCCGAAAACCACTCACCTTATCGTTGAGAATAACATTGGCACGCAATCTTTCCTTACCTTTTAATGAAAGACCTTCTGTATTGTATTTCCAGTCTGTTACAGCCATCTCAATCGTGATATAATAATTGGAATTGAACCACTTTTTATCATAATCAATTTTAAAGGCCAGCTCTATCCTGCTGTAATTAAGGAACCATTTATTTCCTTTTCGCCTGAAATCTACAAAATAATTGGCCTGAAAAGGTTCTACATGAGCTCCCTTGGGTTTTTTCTTAACAAAATATTTACCGGCAAGTTTTTTATTTTTCAGGTTCAGACTCATCACAGCCTTGCTGAGAGCAAATGTATTGGCATCAATATAAAGTTTTCCGTAATACAAGGGTTCTTCAATTGAAGGGTATTGTTTAAATCCTATTACATAAGTAGGCCTGTTATCAACCAACAACATCTTTTCAAAAGTAAATTTGTAAGTATTAAAAATATCTTTTGTGAAAAGAATATTCTGATTTTTCATCACATCAAAATTAAGCGTATTGTACGGCCCACCCTGTAATTTTATCAGCAATGTATCCAAACGCCTGTAATCAGTACTTTTTCTCGCCTTATAGATCCTTACATAATCGTTCCCAGTTGAATTGTAGGAAGTTTTATAGATCTCAACTACGGCCTCTGATAAGGAAGCGTAACGTTTTTTCCCTTTTTTAATGGTTTCACGGTAAAAAGCAGTCATGATAGATGGTTCTGCCAGATAATTCTTCTTTTTATTGCCGATCACTTTTTTAATGATGTCATCGGGATCCTTCACCAATAAATTAACTTCAGGAAGTTTAACAATCGATTCATCCAGTTTAAAAACATTCTTTTTCTCAGAGAATTCCTTTAAAGGAATTACCTTATTGTAATAACCTAAATAAGTGATGGTCACATCATTATCCATTTGACTGTCAGGGACTTTCAATAAAAAACCACCATCCTGATTGGTCACCGTGGAAATATTGGTTCCATCAACACTGATCGATGCAAATTCCAGCGGTTTTCTGGTTTTACTATCTACCACCACCCCCTTAAAATAATGATACTTTTGTGTATTATTTTCCTGAGCCGGCGTATCGGGGATCAGCTGAAAGTATCCGATAAACAGCAAAATATACAATGCGCCCCTTAAAAATGTATCTTCTTGAAATGAATATTTTCTCATCATAAGTATTTTTTCAATGTACAATTTACGAATTTTAAAAGATTCTGTAAAGAATTTTAACTTTTAAAAATTTCAGTCTTATTTTAAATATTTTGCATATTTAGTGTCTGTCTATAAAGTCAACACATTTAGATTTTCAACATTTTTTAACCCCAGCCCTGAAGGGAGAAAATGTTGAAAATCAGCCGCCCTTCAGGGTCGGGGTAAAGCTGATTTGAAACATTTAAGGATATTATAGACAGACACTAATTAATCTTATGAATAATCGGGTTAAAAGCTTTTGAAGCGATCAGAACCTTATCACCGATACTTAGTTTTTTTCCTTCATCTTCATCAGCCACAACTTTGATGATCTCTTTTCCTATCAAAACAGTAATGATAAAAATAAAATCCTGCCGATTGATGTTCAGGATCTCTCCCACAAACTGAAATTTTCCGCTGATTTTATGATTTGTAAGCACCTCAGCCGGGATCCCCTGACGGATAATCTTGCCGTGATCGAGCTCGATCAGAAAATCGGACATCTTAATGATCTCAGAGATGTCATGACTGATTAGAATGGTAGTGAGATTAAACTCTTTATGTACTTGTAAAATATACACCTGAAGTTTATTCCTTATTTCGTAGTCTAAGGCTGAAAGCGGTTCATCCAGCATCAGGATCTCAGGTTTTTGCACCAGAGCTCTTGCCAGTGCCACCCTTTGTTTTTGTCCGCCTGAGAGGGTATCCGGTTTCCTGTATTGCAAATCGCCAAGATCTACTATATCGATCAGATCTTTTATAAACAAATCATCTCTTCCCTTTCCCAACGCAAATTTCAGATTTTCCAGAACGGTCATATTCGGGAAAAGAGCATATTCCTGAAACACAAAACCTATTTTTCTCCGCTGTGGCGGAAGATTGATCTTTTTTTCAGTATCCAGCCAGACAACCTCATCTACATCAATCCTGCCCTTATCAGGATTGAGCAATCCGGCGATCATCCTGAAAATACTTGTTTTTCCGGCTCCCGATTTACCGTAAAGTGTAACCAGCTCTCCATTACGGATCTTAAACTCAACATCGAGAAAGAGATCTCCGCCGGCTGCTTTTAACTTTTTTTGCAGTTTAACATCTATCATTGCCAGAATTTTTTAATAAAACCACCATTTACGGCATATACAAAAAGTAAGATTGCAAATGTGATAAAAAAGAGGATTAGTGAATATGTATTGGCCGCATCATAATTTAACGATTCCACTTCATCATAAATGGCTATGGAAGCTACTTTTGTCTTTCCGGAAATATTTCCTCCAATCATCAAAACCACACCAAATTCACCAATGGTATGGGCAAAGGCCAGAATAATTCCGGTAAGTAAAGAAGGTCTGATATTGGGTAAAAGGATTCTGAACAAAGTAGTGATCTTTGATTTCCCCATCACATAAGCTGCATCCTTTAACGAAGACGACAGATTGGAAAACCCCGACTGGATTGGATGTACCATAAAAGGTAAACTGTAGATTACAGAAGCTAAAATAAGGCCATCAAATGAAAAAACCAGACGCAATCCCAGCCATTTATCCAAAAAGCTACCAAAGGCATTAGACGGACTAAAAGCGATTAGCATATAAAAGCCTAAAACCGTAGGCGGTAAAACCAAAGGCATACTCACCAATGTTTCCATAACAGGTTTTATTCTCGATTTGCTGTAAGCCAGCCAGTAAGCAACAGGTATGGAAATAAACAACAGTATAATTGTTGTGATAAAAGCCAGTTTAAAAGTTAAAATTAAGGGTGTCCAGTCCATTATTCCGACAGCATTATTTCATTTGTTTTTACCATAGCTACAATATTTTTTCCCAGATACAGATCCAGTTGTTTAACCGCATTGCTTGTGATGATGGAAGTGATATTTCCCACAGGGGTTTTTATAACCAGTTTACTCAGCAGTTTATCCGATTCAACTTTTATGATCTCTCCCGGCATTTTATTCTGTAAACTGATGGAACAATCTGCTCTATTGGCTAAAATCACCTCATTCTCCTTAAAAATAATCTTTACCGGATTTTCAGGCTTTAGATAAGCAGCGGTTTCCGGAGTATCGATTACAATGGAAGTAAATTTCAGACCTGCCGAGGTCATTCTTACCAAAGACAATTCTCCGTTTGATTCTACCGAAACTATTTTACCAATGATTGTATTCATCTCTTTTTACTAAAAATCCAAATTTATCTAAAATATCCCGATTTAACCTGGATAATTCACAAATTTTGAGTATGCAGATACAAGGCGTCTAACTTTGCAGATATACTATTGTATCTTAAAAAGTTAGCAACACAGTAGATGCTTGCTCAAAATTTAAACAATAGCCTAAATTTGGGCTAAAATAAATTTAATAATTTTCATCATAAAATATTGATATAAAGTAAATTGTCGCAAAAATATTAGCTTAACGGTGAATTTTTCGGGTTAAACCTTTTCAGATAAAATTACCTTCGTATGCCTTAATTAATTTGGTAAGTTATTCCCAGTTCAAAACCGGCACTGTTGTAGCCGTTATTTGGTTTTCTGATGTTCGCATTGGAAACATGACGCAAACCATATCTGAAATCAAACAAATACCTTTTCATCTCATAGGATATACCCAATGCAAAAATATCTGAGAAAGCAAAACCGGCATTCATCCGCTCCGTATCGGTATCGGAATACATTGGACCGACGCTTACCAGTGCATAAGTACTGATTCCCTTGTAAATTTTATACCGGGATAAAAAACCAATATTCAGTACGTATTCATTAATATTTTTTTCCTTGGTGAATTCTTCACGTTTTTCAAGATAATCCTCTCTGTAATCGGGTGTTACATAATATTTATTGAGTAATTTATGCATAGCGAGATAATAAGCAGGCTCCACATTAAGTTCAAATCTCCATTTTGTTTTGTTGATCAGCTCATAATTGATCTGAACTTTATAAAACTGAGTGTCGTATTGATAATCCGGTGAATTAAAAGGAAAAGTTTCCTGTTTAGCACGACCATAATTAAATCCAAGTCTGATTTCTTTATGCCCTCCTTGATTGTCTTTCTGTGAAAAGACCGGATTGATCCAGATCAGGAACATGATGAGCAGATATTTAACTAAAATATTTTTTTTCATTTTAAAACCGGATCAACTTTTTAAGATTTATTTACACTGTAGCCAAAAGTATTCAATATTTTTCCGGCTTTTGCCGATATCAGGAAATCTCTAAACTTTTTAGCCTCTTCCAGATGATCTTTCCTGTTGTTAAGCACAATAAGACCTTGTGCAATAGGATCGTATAATTCATCATCGATCTCTGTCCAGTGGGCTTTTTCTTTGATACCGGGTGTCATGATCACCGATTTTGCTGTAAACCCGGTCTCAGCAACTCCGGAAAGAATAAACTGATTGACTTGTGAAACACTTTCACCATAGACAAATTTATCTTTAAGCTCTGAAAAAAGCTTTTTATTTTTCAATACCTCCATGGCTGCAGTTCCATAAGGAGCTGTTTTAGGATTTCCCAAGGCAATATGGCGTATTTCTTCCCGGTTCAGGTTGTTCAGATCAGGAATAAGATTCTTTTTCACAGAAAGCAAGATCAGTTTACCATAAGCATATTCTATTACTTTTTCGTCAGAATAACCCAAACGGTATAATTCTTCCGGATACAGGGTATTGGCCGATACAAAAACATCAAAGGGGGCATGCTCTTTGATCTGTGCTGTAAGCTTTCCCGAGGAGCCTACGATCATTTCACATTTAATTCCCGTATCTTCTTCAAAAGAGTTGATGATCTCCTTCATGGCAAATTTCATATTGGCAGAAGTAGCAATAGTCAATCTGGACCTTTGTGAATTCTTACAAGAGATCACAGAAGTAAGAAAAAAGAAGGTAAAGATGATAGCAAAGTACCTGAGTGCCTTATTAAAAAACTGATAGAATCCTTTTATCATACATCAATCTTTTCTTTTTATAAAACCGGAAATAACCTTGACCAGATCTTTATGCAAAGGAAGATCCGGCTGACTGTAGGTTTGCATATTCTTCATCCGGTCAGCTTCAGCTTCTTTAAAAATATGATTCATTCCTTCAATCACTTTTAATTCAGCTTTAGGATTGGCTTTTTTTAAGTTTTCAGCATCTTTAAGCGACACCTGAATATCTGTTGTTCCCTGAACGATCAATACCGGAATATCTAATTTGGCAATTTCTTTACGGGGATCGTATTTAAACCAGGAAATAATATAAGGCTGTACGCTCATGCGGAATAAACCGGCAAGCATCGGCGGAACATCTTTTACGGTTTTTCCCTGTTCCAGACTATCCAGAATGGGTAAAGCGGCATCGGTAACTATTGCGGGCTGATTCTTTAACTGCTCTCTGACCACATCGCCGGCGGGCATTCCTGCTCCGGCAATTGATACGTATTTATCTGCTCCTGCTTTTTTTGATGCGATCATACCAATCAAAGAGCCCTCACTATGCCCAATCACGATCACTTCCTTAAATCTTTTGTCTTTTTTAAGCCTTTTGATCCACTCTTCAGCATCCTGCACATAATTCTCAAAACGAAGATCCTCTTCTTTTATACCAGCTTCTTTGCTCGTAGCAATTCCTCTTTTATCATACCGCAAACTTGCTATTCCTTCCTTGGCAAGACCTTCTGCCAGCATTTTTAACGAGTTATTCTTCATATACGGATTGTTCCCATTTCTGTCAGTTGGGCCGGATCCGGCAATGATCAACGCTACAGGAAGGTCTTTTTGATTTTCCGGAATCAATAAGGATCCGTTGATATTTCCTGTTTTGGTTTCCAGCACAAGATCTTCTTCCTTCTGCGCTTTGATCTGAAAACTTAAAAATATCAAGATCGTTAATAACAATATTCTCATAACCTGTAATTTAAAATGTATTGATATATAATGTTTGTCCATAAAGTCATTGAATTGAAAAAATTATCTTTTTGCGTCTTTTTCCATTTTTCATTTTGCCTAATACACAAATATTTGCTGCAATAAAAAAACAAAAATCCATCAAAAATCTTAATCTTTCAAAAATCAAGCACTTTATAGACAAACACTAATTAAATGCTTAAATTTAAACCATTATTTTTAATTATTCTTTTTTATTCACAAAATATGATCCAGTCTTATAAACAAAATCCGAGAATCGACACTTCCTACGATGTAATAATTATCGGCACAGGCCTTGGCGGACTCTCAACAGCAGCCTTCTTATCAAAAAAAGGAAAAAAAGTATTGTTGCTCGAACGGCATTATACAGCGGGAGGATTTACTCATATTTTTAAAAGAAAGGATTTTGAGTGGGATGTGGGTATTCATTATGTAGGACAAATGCAGAACCCCAAAAGCGCCATGAGAAAACTGTTTGACTACATTACCAATGGCGAAATGAAATGGGCTGACATGGGCGAAATCTACGACAGGATCATTATCGGGGATAAAAGTTTTGATCTTGTAAAAGGATTGCAAAACTGGAAAAATAAAATGTATGATTATTTCCCAGAAGAAAAAGATGCGATCGATAAATATATAGATCTTATTTTCGCAGCCAACAAAGCAGGGCGGAATTATCAGATGGAAAAGGCCTTACCTCCCATTGTGGGTAAATTCATCGGTGGGTTTTTAAAAAATCCTCTTTATAGATTTTCTGACAAGACCACTTATGAAGTGCTGAGTTCCCTTACCAAAAATGAGGAGCTGATCAAAGTGCTTTCCGGACAATACGGTGATTACGGTTTACCCCCAAAAAAGAGCAGTTTTTACATGCATGCCATTTTGGTAAGTCATTATTTTGGAGGGGGAAGTTTTCCGGTTGGAGGATCTTCACAGATCGCAAAGAATATCGATCCTGTAATTGAAAAAGCAGGGGGAACCATTTTGACCAATGCCGAAGTGGAAAAAGTGATCATTGAAAATAATGTAGCTAAAGGAGTGCTGATGAAAGACGGCAAATCACTCTTTGCCGATAAGATTGTCAGCAATACCGGAGTGATCAATACGTTTAAAAAACTATTACCTGAGGAAACAGTAAAAAGGCATCATTTAGATGAAAAATTACAAAAAATAAACCCATCTGTGGCTCATATTTGCCTGTATCTCGGACTGGATGGAACCCCGGAAGAATTGAACCTTCCAAAAACAAATTTATGGATCTATCCTGACGACTGTGATCATGACACCTGCGTGGATCGTTATATAAAAGATACCGATCAGCCTTTCCCGATTGTTTATATTTCTTTTCCGGCGGCCAAAGACCCCGACTGGAAGAATCGCTATCCAGACAAAAGTACCATCGAGATCATTACTTTGGTGCCTTTTGAGACCTTTGAGAAATGGGAAGGAACCCAATGGATGAAACGTGGTAAAGATTATACGGATCTGAAAGAGAAATTTACCAAACGTCTTCTGGAAGAGCTTTACAAACAATTACCTCATATAAAAGGCAAAATAAGTTATTCCGAACTTTCCTCACCACTTACCACACAGCACTTTGTCAATTACGGAAAAGGTGAGATCTATGGAGTGGATCATAGTCCGGAAAGATTCCGTCAGGATTTTCTTAAACCGAGAACACCGATCAGGAATCTTTATCTTACCGGACAGGATATTGTATCCTGTGGAATCGGAGGCGCTTTATTTTCAGGAGTACTCACAGCAACAGCCATGACCGGAACCAATTTTATCAACAAAGTGATGAAAG
>QNYL01000094.1 GCA_003973375.1 Flavobacteriia bacterium | reverse complement strand
GGATACAGTTGTTCTTATCTTTTAGTGGTGCTTATTTATTATCCATCACCGTTTTACATTTGTTGCCGGAGGTTTATGAAGACAGTCAGAAAAACATCGGATTATTCATTCTTTTAGGTATTGTGATCCAGACTGTTCTTGAGTTTTTTTCAAAAGGAGCAGAGCATGGCCATGTTCATAAACATGATCAGGATATTACCTGGATGCTTTTTATCAGTTTAAGTGTTCATGCCTTTTTAGAAGGAATGCCTTTGGGATTTGAAAACCATAATCAACTTTTATGGGCGATAGTCATCCATAAGGTTCCTGTTGCCGTTATTTTATTTATCTTTCTTAAAAATACAAGTTTATCTAAAACAGGTATTTATATCTTTATCAGTTTCTTTGCTTTGATGAGTCCTCTGGGTAGTTTTGTGGTTGGAAAAATTCCGGTTTTGTCAATATATCATAAAGAAGTAACAGCTGTTATCATTGGTGTTTTTTTGCATATCTCAACAGCAATACTGTTTGAAAGCTCCGACAATCACCATTTCAATTTAAGGAAGTTTATAGCGATCATACTGGGTTTTCTGGTTGCTTTCTCGGGATCTTATTTGCTTTGATCTTACAATTCTTCACCACACTTATAACAATATTTAGCGTCATCCTTGTGATTATCAGCAGAGCATTTAGAACAGGTTTGCGTGTTTAGATGAACCTTATTTTGTGGGATCTGTTTGGAGTATTCTGCAGTAACGATTCCTGTTGGAATGGCAATAATTCCGTAACCTAAAATCATCACCATACTTGCAATAAATTGTCCTAAAGCAGAATCAGGATGAATATCTCCGTAACCTACGGTGGTTAGTGTAACTACAGCCCAGTACACACTTCTCGGGATACTTGTAAAACCACTTTCATCTCCTTCAATCAGGTACATTACAGTGCCTAAAACAACACATAAGATCACAACGGCCAGTAAAAAAACCAAAATTTTAAACCGGCTGGCATTTAGGGCAGCTCTCAGCTTATTGGCCTCACCAACAAAGCGTACCAGTTTTAAGATCCTAAAGACTCTTAATAAACGCAAAGCGCGAAGAGCGATCAGCGCATGGCCACCGGCAAATACAAATGAAAGATACATCGGGATGGTGGAAAAAAAATCTATAATACCATAAAAACTAAAGATGTATTTTTTTGGATCCTTAACACTGATCACCCGCATAATGTATTCAATGGTAAAAAGTATGGTAATGATCCATTCAGAGATGTAGAAAAGATTATGGTACTTTTGATCCAGCGATTTAACACTTTCCAGCATGACCAGTACAATGCTGGCAAGAATGACCCACAGGAGTACTACATCAAATAATTTGCCTTCTTTGGTATCGGCTTCATAAATGATCTCAAACAGATGTTGTTTCCAGTTCTTCTTTTTGGTTTGTGTACTCAATTAGTTCGTTTTTTTTCTAAAATTATAAAACTATTCTGAAATTTAATGATTTCATTGAATAAACCTTTTATATTCATAATCTTTTGGAGCATAGATGGTCTTTAACAGGCTGATCTTGGTATAAATTATTATTTTATCATCTTGTTTCGTTACGTTTGCTATAAATAATCCTTTTTTTCTGAGCTGTAACTATACTGAAAGTAAGAAGAATCAGCAGGATAAAGATTTTTTTTATGAAATTTTAGAATCGGATTATTTTTTCAACCTTTTCTTTTTGCAGATAAGAATGAATGATGTTATTAAATTTGTATGAATACTTGTTTTGAGTTACTAACGATCTCAAAATCTCAATATTGTCTATCTGATGGTTTAGATCGGTAAATCCGTAACCCTTGAACTGGTTATCTTCTATAAGCAGTACCGATTTTTCCATCAGGTTCTTTCCTTTGTCGATAATGATCATATTGGGATTGG
Source organism: Flavobacteriia bacterium (assembly GCA_003973375.1). Lineage (GTDB taxonomy): Bacteria > Bacteroidota > Bacteroidia > Flavobacteriales > Flavobacteriaceae > Namhaeicola. The sequence goes on along the minus strand of QNYL01000094.1, from coordinate 6,210 downwards.
AAAAACCAAAATTAAACTCGTTATGATTCAGCTTTTTATTGTATTTCGGTTTATGCTGTGTAATTTCTTCCAGATATTTGATCCTTTTCACCAAAGTACTTCCGGTTTCTTCATAGGTAACATCAGCCATTTCCTTAAGCATCTGGCGCATGTATTTAGAATTTCTTAAAAATACCTTGTTCACACTTTTTTTAATATCCCGGCCTTTGCCGATGTAAATGATGTCCCCATTGTATCTGTGCATATAAAATACTCCGGTTTTACTGGGTAGTTCATCGAGGATCTTTAGTAATTTTTGAGAAAGATCTCTTTTGTTTCCCGATTTTATCGATTTCTTTATAATCTCTTTACGGATATCTTTCTGCATCAGCAATTCAAAGAGTTTTACTGTAGCCAGCGCATCTCCGTTGGCACGGTGGCGGTCGCTTACCGGTATTCCTATAGTCCGGCACAGTTTTCCCAGACTGTATGATTCCAGCCCGGGAATTAGTTTTTTGCTCAGTTCAAGTGTGCAAAGTGTTGGAATATCAAAATCATATCCCAGTCGCCTGAATTCTGTTTTCAGAATACGATAGTCAAAATTAGAATTGTGAGCCACAAGTACACAATCATTGGTAATCTCAATAATTCTCTTGGCAATTTCGTAAAATTTAGGAGCTTTTTTCAGCATTGTATTGTTGATGCCGGTAAGTTTTACTACGAAGGGTTGTATCTCCCTTTCGGGATTGACCAGACTGATCAGCGTATCCACTACATTATGCCCGTCAAATTTATGAATAGCAATCTCAGTGATGGATTCTTCATTGTATTTTCCACCGGTAGTTTCTATATCTAAAATTGCATAATTCATTCTTTATTTTTGCTTTTGATCATGTTATACTTTTAATTCTATTACTTCGTCCAGGCGTGTGGTATATCTGGGCGACAGGCTGTTCTGATTCATTTTCCACATCCGCTGCAGATCCTGTCCGGCAAACCGTACTTTCTGATATCCGATACTTTTGTTAAGATGATCTATGTGCTGCATCAGAATCTTGTGCCTGGGGTCTTCATTTTTAAACAGTCCGATCTGCGGATTGCTTTCCGGGGTCAGTTCCATCACAATGACTCCTGCTTTTTTATAGGCATAGCCTTTTTTGTAGATGGCTTTGAGTCCCTGCAGGGCATACCGAACCAGATCGATACTTGAATTTGTAGGGTATTCGGTTTTAACCACGATATTCCGGCTGTATTGTTTCAGATCTTTCCTGTGGCCGTTGGTATGTAAAAAGATCATCATCAGGTTACAGTGAGATCTCTGCCGGCGAAGTTTTTCGGCACAGCTAACGGTGAAAGTGGTAATACGTTCTTTTAAATTTTCGTAATCCGTGTACATTCTTTCAAAAGAACGTGTGGTGGCAATAACTTTTTTATTCTTTATTTCGTCAAGGCCGAGACGTGGTTTTCCCTGCAGCTCATGTTTCAGTCGCAGGCCAACCACACTCATTTCTTTTTGTACCCAGACATCCGGAAGCCTTGTAAAATCATAGGCCGTATGGATATTTTTTGCTTTTAAACGTTTTGTATGCTTACGACCGATACCCCATACATCACTTATCTTTAGCCATTTCAGGGCTTTGATCCTTTTTTCTTCAGAATCTATAAGATATACTCCTTTGGTCTGCTCCGGAAACTTTTTAGCGATCCTGTTTGCCACTTTGCTCAGAGCTTTGGTGGGGGCAAAGCCTATACTTACGGGTATTCCGGTACTTTTAGTAACCTTATACCTGATCTTTTTTCCGTATTCTAAAAAGTTGTATTTCTCAAATCCGTTAAAATACAGAAAGGCTTCATCTATGGAGTAAACTTCTATTTCAGGGGTAAATTCTGAGAGAATATTCATCACCCGTGTGCTCATATCTCCATAGAGTGCATAATTGGAAGAAAAAACATGAATATGTTCTTTTTTAAAGATCTTTTCAAATTTAAATGCCGGAGCTCCCATTGGAATAAATCTTTTGGCTTCATTACTGCGTGCGATCACACATCCATCGTTATTCGACAGGATGGCAATAGGCTTATTTTGCAGGTCGGGCCGGAAGACCCGCTCACAGGAAGCATAAAAATTATTACAGTCAACTAAGGCATACATGATCAGAATACTAAAGTTATAAAGATAAAATAATAATTAAAAAGGGGAGGGTAAAACCAAAAGGATTTACATTTTTAACAGATCGGTATGTTATTCTCAGGCGATATAATTTCTCGCACCAAAGATTGCGCTGCCTACTCTGATCATATTGCTGCCATTGGCAAGGGCAATTTTATAATCGCCGCTCATCCCCATGGAAAGGGTCGTAAAATTGATGTTTTCTATTTTTGGGAGTTCTTTTTTAAGCTTTTCAAAAAAGTTCTTTAACGAGCGGAATTCTTTAGCGATCTGTTCTTTATCATCCGTATAACTCGCCATGCCCATCAACCCGCTGATCTGTATATTTTTTAATTCCTTAAAGGCATCAGAAGTGAGGATTTCTTCGATCTCTGCAAAGGATAAACCGAACTTGGTGTCCTCCTGAGCGATCTTTGCTTCGAGCAGACAAGGTATGATTCTGTTGTTTTTTTTGGCTTGTTTATCAATCTCTTTCAGAGTTTTAAAGCTGTCAACACCATGGATCAGACTTACAAAAGGCGCCATATACTTTACCTTGTTGCGCTGTAAATGACCTATCATGTGCCACTCGATATCTTTAGGCAGGGCTTCATATTTCTGAACCATTTCCTGTACCTTGTTTTCGCCAAAAACTTTGTGACCGGCATCATATACCTCCTGAATATCAGAAATAGGCTTTGTTTTAGAAACTGCTACCAAGGTAACATCCCCGGGAACAGTTTCTAAAATTTTATTTAAATTGTTTTTTATCAGCATTTGATTAATCTAATTTATGAATTACCAGCCCGGAGCGTAATTTTGGCTCAAACCAGGTTACTTTAGGCGGCATGATATTTCCGGTATCAGCAATATGCATCAATTGGTGCATACTTACAGGATACAGCGCAAACGCTATTGCCATTTCACCTGAATCGACTCTCTTACTTAATTCTTCCAGACCTCTGATTCCGCCTACAAAATCGATACGAGTGTCTGTTCGCAGATCTTTGATTCCAAGAATTGGATCCAGAATATATTTTGAAAGCACGGTTACATCCAGACTTTCAATAGGCTTGTTATCGTCATACGTGTTTGGCTTAGCCGACAGACAGTACCATTTCCCTTCCAGATACATCGATATATTGTGTAATTTAGAAGGTTTTATAATGGAAGTACTTTCAGAAACAATATTAAAATTCTTTTTGATCTTCTCCAGTACTTCATCGGGAGTTAAGCCGTTCAGATCTTTTATCACCCGGTTGTAATCGATAATATGCAATTGGTTATCAGGAAAATGAACTGCCATAAAATAATTATAAGCTTCATGCCCGGTGTGGTTCGGGTTTGCAGCACTGCGTTCCCTGCCTATACCTGCAGCGGCAGCAGTTCTATGATGCCCGTCGGCCACGTAAATACGGGGAACTTTGGTTCTGAATAATTCTTCTATTTTTTCATTGGTTTTTTCATCTTCGATCGTCCAGAAATGATGACCGAAACCATCTTCTGAAGTAAAATCATAATCAGGTTTATTGTTGGTCACGATATCTTCAACAATAGCATCTATTTCAGGAACAGCGCGATAAGTAAAGAATACAGGCTCAATATTTGCATTTAATTTACGCATCAAAACTTTGCGGTCTTCTTCTTTATCGGGCCGGGTCAGTTCATGTTTTAATATAACTCCGTCATCGTAATCTTTATACGATGCTGCTCCTACAATTCCGTACTGGGTTTTCCCATTCATGGTTTGAGCATAGATATAATATTTATCTTTTGAATCCTGAACCAAAATTCCTTCTTCCTGAAATTTTTTAAAATTATCTTCAGCTTTTTTATAAACCTTTTCATCATGAGGATCGGTATCAGGATCAAACTCTATCTCGGCACGGGTAATATGCAGTAAGGATTCCGGCTTGTCCGAGGCCATTTCCGCAGCTTCCGAAGCATTCATAACATCGTAAGGTAAACAGCTTACCTTCTCAATTATTTGTTTTGGAGGTCTTAAACCTTTAAAGGGTTTTACAATTGCCATAATTGATTGTTTTACTAAAATTACATCATGTCAGAAAAACTACTGACAGGATGCTCTTCCGGTTTTAAATTTCTTCTTATTTTAAGATCTCAATAATCTGAGAAGCCAGTTCTTCGCCAATTCTGTTCTGGGCTTCTTTTGTTGCTGCTCCGATATGCGGAGTCAGAGAGATATTATTGTTCATCAACAGCTGGATTTCCGGTTTAGGTTCATTCTCAAATACATCAAGGGCTGCATTGGAAACTTTACCGCTTTCAATGGCTTTTACCAGGGCGGCTTCATCAATTACACCGCCACGAGCTGCATTTACAATACCCACACCATCTTTCATAATCTCAAATTCTTTGGTTGAGATTACGTATTTATCCTGTGCAGGAACGTGGAGTGTAATAAAATCGGCTTGTTTGAGCACTTCTTCTTTAGAGATGGTATCAATGGTAAAACTTATCGATTGTCCGTCAAAGAAATCAAGTTCAAGATGCGCACTGTCTATAAAAGGATCAAAGGCAATAACTTTCATACCAATACCCAAGGCAATTTTTGCGGTAGCCTGACCAATTCTTCCAAATCCGAGTACTCCGAGTGTTTTTCCTTTCAGCTCAACACCTTTAGCAAAGGATTTTTTAAGTTCCTTGAATTTTGAGTCTCCTTCCAGAGGCATATTCTGGTTAGAAATATGCAGGAAGCGAACCATTCCGAAAAGGTGTGCAAAAACCAGCTCTGCCACTGAATGTGAGGAAGCAGCAGGGGTATTGATCACCTTGAGTCCCTTATTTCTCGCGTATTCCACATCGATATTGTCCATTCCAACACCACCTCTTCCGATGATCTTTAAAGAAGGGCAGGCATCGATAAGATCTTCTCTGACCTTGGTTGCACTTCTTACCAAAAGTACATCTATATTGTTTTTATTGATAAAATTGATCAGTTCTTCCTGAGGTACATTTTTAAGGATTACCTCAAATCCTGCTTTTTCAAGGGCTACAACTCCTGAAGTTGCTATACCGTCATTTGCTAAAACTTTCATTGTTTTCTTTTTTTATTTTCTTAAAACACTGTAAGCACAGCGGCCTACAGCAATTATTTTTTCTTTTTCGTGGTAGATCCTGACATCTACTTTTATTATTCTTTTTCCGTTTTTGATCATTTCTGCTTCAGCATAAAGATCGCGGGGTTCAGATCCGTTAAGATAATCGATCCGCATATCAATAGTACTCACTTTATCTTCTATAGATTCTACAGTAGATACGGCAGCAATTCCTCCGGCGGTATCTGCAATACTTGCCAGAATACCTCCATGCCATCTGTTTTGAAAGAAATCACCAATAAATTCCTCCTTAAAAGGGATATAAATTTTGGTATAACCCACTTCCAGCTCTTCTATTTTAAGCCCGAGGTGCTTGTTTGCCGGCATCTGATCCTGAAAGACCGTTTTGAGCATGCTGAATTTAAGATCGTCAGACATCTTTACTCTGCAAGTTTTTTCATTACGTCTATCAGTACCTGCACACTTTCAACAGGCATGGCATTGTAAATACTGGCTCTGTATCCGCCCACAGATCTGTGGCCTTTTAATCCGCTGATACCTGCTTCATTCCACATTTTATCAAATGCTTCTTTTTTTGAATCGTCAGCTAAAAGGAAAGTAACGTTCATATTAGAACGATCTTTTTTGGCCGCAGAACCAATAAAAAGAGGATTTCTGTCAATCTCATCATAAAGCATTTGTGCTTTTTTATTGTTGATCTTTTCAATGGCTTCAATTCCTCCCATATCTTTCAGCCACTGCAGGGTAAGCATAGAAACATATACAGGGAAAACAGGTGGTGTGTTGAACATACTGTCTTTGCTGATCTGGATCTGATAATCCAGCATAGAAGGGATCTTTCTTCCGGTTTTACCCAGGATCTCATCTTTAACAACAACAAGTGTTGTACCGGCAGGGCCCATATTTTTTTGAGCTCCTGCGTAAATCACATCAAATTTACTAAAATCGAGTTTTCTTGAAAAGATATCTGAACTCATGTCACAAACCATTGGAACATCAGTC
>QNYL01000312.1 GCA_003973375.1 Flavobacteriia bacterium | reverse complement strand
ATTCAATAAAACAGGAACCAGACTTTTTCCGTCGAGGATCCGGTCTTTCTTAGCAAGCGTATTGGTAATTTCCATAAATGTAGGATAAAAATCCAGATTGATTACCGGTGTTTTGGAAACTGTATTCGGTTTGATCTTACCATCCCATCGCACGATCAACGGAACCCGGGTGCCTCCTTCATAATAAGAACCCTTTCCGTATTTTAAAGGATATTGTTTAGAAACCTTATATACTCCACCGTTATCGGAAGTAAAAATGATTAGGGTTTTCTTTGTTAAATCAAGTTTTTCCAACAGATTGATTAATCTACCCACATTAAAATCCATAGCTTCTACCATAGCTGCATAGGTAGCATTTTTATGATATTTGGAAACTGTTTTCTTTTTGTATTTTTCAATCAAATTCTTTTTCCCTTGCAATGGAGTATGTACCGTATAATAGGTCATGTACAGAAAAAAAGGATGTGCCTTATTCTTTTTGATAAATGAGATCCCTTCATCCGTCAGGCGATCGGTTAAATATTCTCCTTCCGGACCGTCTTTCAGATTTTTATTTTTGTACGGACTAAAATATGTACTGGGATGTCCGGCATGCGTACCTCCGATATTTACATCAAAACCCTGAGTTCTCGGGTCATCGCCGATATGCCATTTCCCCATCGAAGCGGTAATGTACCCGGCCTTTTTTAAAACCTCAGCAAGTGTTACAATACTGTCGGGCAAAGTGGTCTTATTCTTTACAGGAATTAATTTTCTATCCTTTGACTTCCCTCTTTTTGAAGTATCTACTGTATAAATACCATATCTCGGACTGTATTGACCTGACATCAAACCCGCTCTGCTGGGAGCACAGTTTGATGCGGAAGCATACGCATCGGTAAATTTCATTCCCTGAGTCGTCAACCGGTCTATATTAGGTGTTTCATAATAAGAACTTCCATAACAAGCCAGATCTGTCCATCCCAGATCATCTATATTGATATAAACAATATTAGGCTTTTCCTGAGCCATACCAATTAAAGTAGTAAGTAAAAATGTGATAATAAGTGCTGTTTTTTTCATTTTATAAATATTTCGTCTATAAAAAACCAACCCGGATTTCCTTCTCCGGAATAATTTTTGGGAATTTCCCCAATTCCCTTGATTCTTATCTTTAAATATCTGCTTTTTCGGTTGAGATCAAGAGAGAGTTTATCTGTATAATTTCCTTTTTCAAGAAGCCTTTTCGGAGTTTCCGACTTGATCAAATGATCAAAATCAATACCATTATCAGAAAAACTCACCTCAAAATATTTGGGTGCAAATACCCAGTTTCCTGTTGATTGCAGATATCCCAGTGTAATATTATGAATCTTTTTGACTTTGTGCAGATCAATAACAAACTCAAGGTCTTTACCTTCCTGTCCTATCCATTGCCCTGTACTGAATTCGGCATAGCCACGCTTTCCATCGAGTAAAACTTCTATATTCTGATATTTAGGATGTAATTCTTTTGTCGATTTTATGTCAGCTCCCAATCCAAGATGCTCAATCACTTTTAATTTCCTCGGAACATCTCTTTCATATCCGTGCTCCCAGGAAAGGTAATCTTTGATCAGTTCCTGTACTTTTTCAGGATATTGATCAGCCAGATTATGCATTTCTGAAACATCAGCATCGAGATCAGAAAGGAATAATGCATCTTTATCCAGGTCGAGTTTTCCTTTATGAGAAGTATCCTTTGGAAAAGCGATCAGTTTCCACTTTCCTTTTCTTACCACCCACTGATTTCCGTATTTCCAGAAGGCTGCTTTTCTAGGCGACTCCATCCCCGGTTTTTTGATCATGACCGACATATCCATACCGTCAATATTCTCCGGAATATTCTTAAAACCACACAAATTTGCCAGTGTCGGCATCCAGTCTAAGTTCATAATAAACTGACTGTTCACCTTATTTTCAGGCAGATGTCCTTTCCAGCTGATAATAGCCGGCAACCTGATCCCTCCTTCAAACAAACTGTTCTTTGCACCACGGTAAGGTCCGGAATTTCCTCCTCCGCCAAAAGCTCTGATCTCGGTAGAATATCCGTTATCCGACTCGTAAATAACAATTGTATTTTCTCTGATTCCGAGGTCATCGAGTTTTTTCATCAAAAAACCAATTCTTTCATCTATCGTTGAAATAAAAGCGGCATAATCCCCTCTTGGCTTTTCGGTGTTTTTATAATATTCTCTCCATTTCCGGGTGGGCTGATAAGGATAATGAGGCATATTGATGGCGTAATACATAAAAAAAGGTCCTTTTTTATGATCTTCTAAAAATTTCAGAGCCCTGTCGGAAGCCAGACCAGGAAAATACTGTCCTTCATAAAAGACCTCTTTCCCGTTTTCATAAAGATCGTGTGTATTAGGCCCTTCCCAAAAGAAATAATGTGAATAATTATCAATACAACCTCTTAAATGTCCGAAAGAATAATCAAATCCCTGCGCATTAGGACCTGTACTCCGGCTCATCCCCAGATGCCATTTTCCGATGTGTGCAGTGGTATAGCCATTGTCTTTAAACATTTCGGCAATGGTATATTGTTCTCCAGGCATTCCGTCAGATCCCGGAGCAGCCGAGGTATTACCTGTAATTCCTGTATTCTGCGGATATTTTCCTGTTAAAAGAGCCGCCCTGGAAGGGGCACATACCGGAGCTGCCACATAGGCCTGTGTAAACCTTGTACCCTCCTTTGCCAGCTGGTCTATATTGGGGGAGTAAATATCTTTTGCACCATAACATCCCAGATCCACAGAGCCCTGATCATCAGTATAAATTACGATCACATTGGGCTTTTTCTTTTGCTGGGCAGATAAAGACAAATGAAACAGCAGTAAAATTAAAACAATTTTTATTAAGCCGGCATTCTTCATCTTTTATGGTTTTTAAATCTTATTTTAAGATCACTTTTAACGTATTTCCATTGACCAGATCTTTATGAGAGACAAAATAACTTTTTTGCTCTTTCCCGTTTAAAAGTATCTTGCCGATCTTCTTTCCGGAAGGATTCTCTTTTTCAATGACCAGTTGTTTCTGCTTATAATACTTCGGATCCAGTTGAATCGTGATCTTATCGAAAACCGGGGTACTTATCGTATAAACAGGTTCGGCAGGAACCACAGGATAGATCCCCATCATAGAAAATACAAGCCAGGCCGACATAGTTCCGGTATCATCGTTACCGGGAAGACCTTCAGGTTTATTCTGAAAATATTTATTTATCAATTCATGCACCTTTTCCTGCGTTTTCCATTCATCCCCTTTTACGTAATTAAACAAAAAAGGATAAGCAATATCAGGCTCATTGGCCATATCAAACTGATTCTTATCAAACACTTTTTCCAGTTGCGAAGAAAAAGCCTTTTTACCTCCCATCATCTTCATCAATGCAGGTATATCGTGGGTAACCATAAAGGTATATTGCCATGAATTTCCTTCGATAAAAGCAATATTCTTTACAAAATTGGCTCCCGTATCAGGATGAAAAGGTTCATACCAGGTTCCATCAGGATTTTTAGGCCTTAACAGATCATACTTTTTGTCGAAGAGTTTCCTGTAAGTAACTGATCTTTTCATAAATCGTTTGTAATCCCCTGTTTTACCAAGTTCTTTTGCCATTTGAGCAATAGCAAAATCGGCAATATTGAACTCCTGAGTAATTGAGACTGCACCGCTGTTTACAGATGCTTCAGTAACATATCCCTTTTGCAGATATTCTTTTAAACCGGTTCTAACCGGATTATTCTCTATCTGATCGGCACCTTTCAGCATAGCTTTATAAGCTTTCTGTACATCAAAATCACGGATTCCTTTTAAATAGGTATCGGCAATCACAATACTGGCAGGATCTCCCACCATGGTAAAAGTTTCGGTAGAATTCAGCTCCCATTTGGGCAGCCAGCCATTCTCATCATATATTTGCAGCATAGAATTGATCATATCGTGTTGCTGCCGCGGATAAGCCAGCGTTAAGAGCTGATGAAGATTCCGGTAGGTATCCCATAAGGAAAAAACCGTATAACGTGTACCAGAAGTTTTCCCGATCTTTCCCGTACTGATCTCCGGATATTCTCCATTAAAATCGTTTAAAGTATTGGGATGAATCTGCGTATGATACAAAGCGGTATAAAAAATGGTTTTATCATCTTTTGTTCCTCCCTCCACCTGGATTCCCGATAAAATATTATTCCATTCGGTATAGGTTTCCCGGTAGATATCATCAAAAGATTTCCCCTGAGTTTCCTTCAGCAGATTTTCCCTGGCATTTTCTATGCTTACATACGATACTCCGATCTTCACTTCAATAGTCTCCTTTTTCTTTAATTCATATGTAAAATAAGTACCTATACTATCTCCAACCACCATTCTGGTCGCATTATCCATCATCAGGGTCTTACCGTTATATCCCATCCACTGGGCTTCCACACCTTTGTATTTCTTTGTCTTTTTCCATACCCCGAAATGATCAGCAGGCTTTGAAAACCGGGCAACAAAATAGACCGGATAAGCTGATTCAGGATTGTTATAACAAAAAGAACCTACCGTACGCATGCCTTCGATCTCTGTTGAAGAATTAATTTTAACCATTGCTCCCTGCTCATTTGTAAGCCCTAAACCTAAATTCAGTAAAATATTGGCCTGCCCGGCAGGAAAAGTATAGCGACTTACCCCCACTCGTTTTGATGCGGTCATTTCGGTTTTAATACCATATTTAACCAGAATATTACTGTAATAACCTGCTTTGGCTACCTCATCGGTGTACGTTGAACCATATTTTAAATGATCGGTCTCCACTTTTCCTGTAGTGGGCATAAGCAATAGCACACCAAGATCCGGACAACCTACACCACTCAGATTTACATGACTGAAACCTGTTAAAAAAGTATTGTAATATTCATAAGGGGTGGAAAACCACCGACTGTCCTTATCAAATTTATTCTGTTTTCCAGAAACATTAAAGGGGGTAACACTTACCATTCCTCTTGGTGCGATCGGCCCCGGATTGGTTGTTCCGTAATTTGATGTTCCGATAAACGGATTTACATAAGAAGCTGCTTCCTGAGCAAAGCTCTTCCACCCAAAGGCAAGGCTTAAAACAAAAAGCAGGATCAATTTTAATGGCTTATTATAAATTTTGAAATCTGTCATTTTAACTGTTAATTAATTACTCTCAATGGCTCCGTGAACCTTATCATAAAGATCTATCTTGCCCTCCAGCATTACAGCGATCACGGTATAATTCTCATCGATCACCTGCTTGGGCAGATCGATATAAGTAAGTCCGGGGTAAGCACTCCAATACACTTTACTGAATACCTCATAATTTAAAATAGCGCCGTTTCCCACTACAAAGATCCTGTTGATCTTATTCTTAATACCACGGATAGGCACTTTTCCATCTTTAGGAATATCGCGCACATAAAGATATAAAGTAGTGCTGTCTTTTGAAAGTGCGGTTGGACCGTAATAATATTCGTAAGGTATTCCGGCTTCTGTTCCGTAAATGGCCTTGCTGTGCTTTTTGGTCCATCTGCCCAGATCCTTTAAGATCTTCACCTGCTCTTCAGGGATGGTTCCATCGGCTTTAGGCCCGATATCGAGCAACAGATTACCTCCTTTGGAAATACAATCCACAAAAATATCAATGATCTGCTGTGAGGATTTATAATGTGTATCAGCAGGCTGATATCCCCAGGATTCGTTCATCGTCATACACAGTTCCCAGTATTTTGATTTGGGTTTTACGATGGGTAATCCCTGTTCAGGAGTATCGTAATCCCCCTTTTGACGCAGTCTTGAATTGATTATGGTATAAGGATTGTTTTTAAGTAATATCCCTTTTACCTTCGGCACATCCCATTCCTTGTCATTATGCTCCCAGTCGCCGTCAAACCACCAGATATCCGGATTGTATTTTGTTGCCAGTTCTTTTAACTGTCCCTGAAAATATTTTTTAAACTTTTCCCATCTTTTGGGGTCATCTGCTATCTTATAGCGTTTTTTATCCCTGGTGAAATCAGTGTAAAGATCAGAAGACCAGTCGGGTAAAGAAAAATATATTCCAACTTTCAGATGATTCTTTCTCAGCTCCTTAATAAAGGGAGTCAATACATCTCTTTTGGCAGCTGAACTTTTAACCGCATTCAAATTACCGTATTTTGTATCCCACAAGGCAAAACCATCGTGATGCTTAGAAGTGATCACTACATATTTTGCTCCACTTTCCGCAATCAGTTTTGCCCAATAAGCAGGATCATACTTTTTTGCAGTAAATCCTTTTAACTGTTTTAAATAATCCTCATGCGAGATATAATTATTGTAAAACGACCAGGATTCGCTAATTCCATTAACAGAATAAATGCCCCAGTGGATAAAAATACCAAGTTTGGCATCTTTAAACCATTCCATTTTCTTTTCCTGAAAAACAGAATCTTTTTCCTCTTTTGTTTGCGCATTTAAAAAGAAAGGAATAAAAAGAAGTATTATTAATGTTCTAATGTTATTTATCATCGTTATCTATTTTTTGATCTTGGAAATTCTGAACACCCATGCATATTTTGATGGAGGATTCTTCCTTAGTTTTTCCGGAATCATTACTTTTAATCCATTGCCCTCTCTTTTCCATTTCAAATTACTTTTTGTTCCGGGCATACGGATCTTTGCACCTTTTGCCGGTGAAATTGATTTTAAAACAATCTCCGTCGGGATTGTATTTTCTCCTTTTTCAGCCAGATAGATCATATAAACTTCACCTTGTTTTCCCTGAGTTAAACAGATCTTATCTTCTTTATAGGGTTCTATAGGTTTGGTAGCGTAGATTGCCCGGTTATTCACCTTCATCCAGTCACCAAATTCTTTTAGCAGATCATAGGCTCCCTGCTGCCAGGTTCCATCGGGTCCGGGAGCAACATTGAGTAAAAGATTTCCTCCTTTGGCTACAACATCCACCAAAGTATGAATTCCTTCTCTTCCCGACATATATTTGGCATCCGGAGTATAGGACCAGCCACCACCTGAAATGATACAGGATTCCCATGGATAAGGCAAGGTTTTCTCCGGAACTCTGTTCTCAGGAGTCAGGTAATTCTGATTTTTTCCGTGTACTGCCCTGTCAACCACAATAAGTCCGGGTTGTTTTTTACGTACTTCAACCACCAGTTCATCCATTTTAATATCCTGATTAACAACTCTGTGTTTTATAAAACCAGAACCGTTTTTATCTTCTTTAAATTTAGCTTCATAATTTTCTTTGATGTTTTGTGCATCTCTCTTTTTAACCCATCCTCCATCAAGCCATAAAATATCTACCTTACCATAATCAGATAACAATTCTAAAATTTGGTTGTGAGTAAAATCTACAAATTTTTTCCATTTTTGTGGGTATAAAGTAGGGTCGTAATTTACATTTCTGTCAAAAGGAGGAAAATAAGGATCCCAGTAATATTCATTGTGCCAGTCGGGTTTTGAAAAATAAGCACCTACCCAGAAACCATCCTTTCTAAACGAATTAAACACCTCTTTGGTAATATTTGCCTTCGGATTACTACTAAAAGGACACTCTTTATCAGTTACCTTATAATCGGTATATTTTGAATCGAACATACTGAAACCATCATGGTGTTTTGTGGTAAAGATCATATATTTCATCCCGGCATATTTTGCAGCTTCTGCCCATTTATCCGGATTGAACTTAACAGGATTAAAGGTCTTCTTTAAACCTTCATATTCTTTTTTATACTCGTAATAATTCTGTGGATTGGCTCCTTTTTTTCGTTCACACCAACCGTAGTCTTCCGGACAAAGAGACCAGGACTCTACAATTCCCCACTCACTGTAGGTACCCCAGTGCATCAGTAATCCGAACTTCATATCCTGCCATTGATCGAGCTTTTGAAGTACCAAAGGATCTGTTTCCGGTACATATCGTTCATCTTCGTAAATAGCCTGAGCATTTATTTGCAGGCTAAATATTGTTAAGAAAATTAAAATTGCTTTTTTCATTTGTTTAATATTTATCTATATTGTTATTTTATATTTGTTATTCTGTCTCATTACTTAATGAATAGGGAACATCTTCAGGTTTACTTCCCCAATATTTATCAGGCTGATCTCCCATAATAAATTCCAATTCTCCTCCCTTTTGAATATCCTCAAAGCGAATAAAGGTATCTTCATATTTTTTTCCATTCAGCTTTGCTG
>QNYL01000115.1 GCA_003973375.1 Flavobacteriia bacterium | reverse complement strand
CTCACTTGCCTTTATATTGTGTTTTTCAATCAGATCCAACAAGTAATTCACTTCTTTAAGGTGTTCTTTGATTTCACCATGCTGACTGTTAAGATCGTAGTAAATCTTTTCCAGCTTTTTCAGTTCTTTCTTTTCAAAATACTTTGACAGTTTTTGATCTTTCTTTGAGATCTTTTTTATAAATCGTTTCATAATAATCCGGTTTTATGATTAATCCTCTTTTAAATGAGCTTTACCGGTGAAGGCCATAAAGCCTCCCCCGATGCTAAGCCCCCTTTTATGGTATGATTACTTTATGAACGCTAAGTATATTTCCACTGGCATCAACCAAAACTTTTTTCTTCTCTTTACCTTTTTTTATAATAACTTTATAGCGCTCTTTCTTTAAATTATTATTGTAAGATACCATTTTGTAATAATCCTTTACTATGATCCATCCAGGAAAAGCTTTCACTACAGCTTTAGTTACTGAAACAGGCAAAACCACATTCTTACCATAAGCAGTAGTATTGACCAGCCTTCCCTCTTTAGTATAAGTTGCAGTAATGATTTTATTCTTGTCTTTAATCTTTACAAGAAATGTATCATAATCATCAGATGACTTAACATTTCTGTTCACTATAACATCTTCTTCAATATATTCAATGGGTATTGCGCTGTATTCCTCAACTACATAACCAGGAAAATCTTCCTGTATTGATTCTACAATGGCTACCGGTACTTTTTCTTTCTTAATTTTAGATTCAAACAACAGGTCCTGAGCATAAGATTGAAATGCAAAACCTAAAAATACAAATACAACAATTAATTTTTTCATGATTTTAAAATTTATAATTAAACATTAATATACTTTTTTATAAGGTTTTTTTCGCCAACAGCTTTAATAAACACTCTCACTAAAATCAATAATATCAAGATGTAATTTGTCCAGTGCTTCTTTTATATCAGAATTGGCCTTTGCTGATTTTTTCAGTTTTACTATATCCCGGGCAAGTTCCTTATAGGTTTTTTTACCTTTACTGTATCCCAAAGCTTCTGACAGTTTTAATTGGTATTCAGCATTTTCAAGTAAGTTTGCAACCTCATCAATATTGGCACTTCTGTCTTCAAGATACAATCTGTTAGCTTCTTCTATCATCACTCCGGCATTTAAGAGAGGTATAGGAATGATCTTATTTACAATTACAAGTCCGTTAAGTGCTTTTAGCAGAACGATCTGTGCTTCATTTATTTTTTCACTGTTCACAAGCTGAATGGCTTTTTTTATAGCATCAGGATAGGTTGCCAGAGGTATATTTACTGATGAAATATCAATTTCGCTTGACAAACCTGAAAGTAAGGCTCTGGCTTCCTGAACATCTTCATTCTTCAAAGCTTTATAAGCCTCTTTTCGGATCTTATTTACGGTATTGATATCGGTGATCAATTCATTCCTCCTCACATCTACACTAACAGGTAATAGTTTAAGCTCGGGATATTTATGGGTTACAGTCTCAATCTTCCTCAAAGCATTGTTAAGATTTTTAATTGCCTCCAGTTTTTTATTTGCAGAAAGCAGTTGTACGGCATTTTGGGTTTCCATAACGGCTTCTACGGCTTCAGCTGCCATTTTTTTCTTTACTTTTAATACTTTCTGCTGCGCTTTCTCCTGATCTCTTAACATGATCTCATCTTGTGTTAAGTTGATCTTAGCAGGCAAAGGGATATTTGCCATTTCTTTTACTTCGTCTTTTGCCTTTTCTATCTTTTTACTTGTATCAGACTGACATGATCCTAATAACAATCCGCTAATTACGATGAATACGTAGAGTATTCTGCTGTTTACTTTTTTCATTTTATTATGTTTTAAGATTATTAATGATGTATTGCTACCTCTATTTCATTGTTATAATTCATTATTGATCTCGCTTTATCGATCTCTTCCTGAGTACCGTGGGCTATGACAAGATATTTATCTGCCTTGAGTTCTTTTTCATATTTAAGTACACTGTTTCTGGGAATTCCAATTTCAAACAATGCCGCTCCCAGGGCTGATAAACCTCCAACAACCAAAGCTCCTTCAAGGGCCCCAACAACAGAGGAAACAATGGGCCCTGCCATAACAACAGGACCGATACCGGGAATGAGGAAAAAACCTGCTCCAAAGAGAAACCCCCATATACCGCCCCAAAAGGCACCCGCTTTTCCCCAGCTCTTCATAGCATCTTCTGTGTTGTAAAATCCAACAACTTTTTCTTCTTCATAATAGTCCTTTCCCACAATTGATAATTTTTTCATATCAAATCCGGAACGCTGTAATTCTTTTACTACCTGCTCGGCTTTTTCATGTGTTTCGCAAACGGCGACAGCTAAACTTTCTTTGGTCTTTTTCATGTTTTTATATTTTAAGCCTCTAATACAACATCAAAGTTAGAACCAATAAAAAGGTATAAAAACACCCTAAGGTGACAAACTGAAGTTTTAACTAAATTTTAACTGAAAAGAATTGCAAACAAAATAATAAGCTGTTTAACAGCAATATATATATAAATACTCTAAAAGCAGAAGCTCTTTACTGAAAAAAAATGTAGAATTGTATTTAACCAAATAAGAAACCTGTAAGATTAGGAATGATTCTTCAGTTTATTTAAAAGTCCCTGAAGATTTTCGATCTCAATATGTTTTCGGTCCACATGAAGGATCTTCTCATTTTTTAAACGCTGGATATGCCTGTTGATCACATTTTTTGAAGTACCTATTATTTTGGCAATCTCACTATGCGATAAATTATTGATCAGTTTTAATTCTGATCCGTGCATATTTACTTTGGTGTGTTTTATAAAAAGTTTAACGGTTCTCGTCCAGGTATCAAACAAAGCAAGATCGTTTGCTTTTTCTTCCATCACCCGAAATTTATCGGCAAGGTAAGGTAAGAGTATTTTGTTGAATTCGGCATGTTTCATAATCCATTCTCTTACAACATCAATAGGCGCAGCCAGCAGGGTCACATCATCAAGAGCTTCCATTTCCACATCATGCCGCTTGCCGTCTAATAGACATATCACATCAAAAATGTCGCCGGGAGCATTGATATAAAGGATAAATTCATTTCCGGTTTCAGGATTGACCTTATACGTCTTAATCCTTCCGGAAACGACAAAATAAAAAGTGTGCAGGGTCTTATCCCCTTCAAAGGAAAGATCGCCTTTCGACCAGGTTTCTACATAAAACACATTTAAGATCTCATTCATAATATCATCTGAAAAACCCGAAAAATTAGGAGATCTTTTTAAAGCATTTAAATAATACTTAAAATTGGGAGAGTCTTTTTTCAAAGCCGGTTCTTTTGTTAAATGAATATCACAGAAACTGATCAAAATGATTATTTACCAAAGCAAGTAAAAAAAATTCATATAGAAAAGGATATGACCAAATAAAAAAACCACTGTACTTTTAAAACATACAGTGGTTTTTCAATTTTATTGCAACGGTCTTATTTTTCTTTATCCTTAACTATTTCCAGCACAAACCACAGGTCGGTATTTGGAGGAATTACCCCGCGTGACCCCTGCTCACCATAAGCCAGGTAAGACGGGATGATCAGCAAAACCTTGTCACCGTATTTCATTTGTTGCAAGCCCTCTCTAAAGCCGGCGATCAACTGTGCATCCGGACCATATTGCATAGGAATAGGATTATAACCACCCATCTGGTCTCTTTTACTGTTGTATTTGCCAAAAGCTTTGGCAATACTCTTAACATTGGTATCAAACAGATCTCCGGTGGTAAAATAACCTTCATAATTTACCGGTACTTTGGTACCTGTTTTGGGTTTAGCTCCGTCACCCTCTGTTATGGTAATAATCTTTAATCCGGAAGGAAGTACTTTTGCCTTTGCCTCATTATCTTTAACAAATGAGATGATCTTGGCTTTTATTTGTTCTTTCTTTTCTTCCTGTCTCTTCTTTTGCTCCTCAAGCTTTTTAAAATACTGGGAGAACACCGCTTTGGCATCGAATTTTTTAGCCTCTTTACCTACTCTGATGATCTTTATCGCTTTGATTACATCATCCTTTTCAATCTTTTTTACCACATCCTGTCCGCTTACCACATGACCGAAAACTGTATGGCGGCCATCCAGCCATTTGGTTTCCTTAAAAGTGATAAAAAACTGTGATCCGTTGGCATCAGGACCGGAATTGGCCATAGATAATACGCCTGGGCCATTGTGAGATAACAACAAGTTACCTTCATCATTTACAGGAAATTCATCTTCAAAGATATACCCCGGGCCTCCGGATCCGTTTCCTCTCGGATCGCCTCCCTGGATCACAAAATCTTTAACCACACGATGGAATTTTAACCCGTCGTAAAAAGGCTTTCCTTTGTACTCATCTGCTACATAAGGATTGGTTCCTTCGGCTAACGAAACAAAATTCGCTACAGTTACCGGTACATCCTCAAATTCAAGTTTTAAAAGGATATCGCCTTTATCTGTTTCAATATCAGCGTACAGACCTTTATCAAGATCAGGGTACTTTGTTGATTTACATGATGTTAATCCTAAAATTAATATCAGTATCGAAATTTTAATCAGTTTCATAACTATTGCTTTATTTTTTATTTATTTCAATTAATTCTACGGTATAAATCAGGGGTTCGTTGGGCATCACTCTTTCATTTCCGGTGTAACCAAATGCCTTGTGCGAAGGAAACAAAAAGGTAACTTCTTCACCGGGATGCATCAGCTTAAGCCCATCTTGTAATCCGGTGATCAGCTCTTCTTTATCCACCAGATAATGCTTTTTTCCTATCTCCTCTTTAGAATAAAGGATCGAATCATTCAGACGTTTAACCTCGTAAGTATAAATTACTTCATCCCCTTTTTCAGGATATTTTGTCTGTAAGGAATCTCTTTTGTTATAAAAATACCAGAAACCTTTTGATGAATTGAAGTAATTATGTATCGAATCTTTTTTAAGCTTGGCTTTAAGCATATCTTCTTCCAGCGTATTGAGTGCTTTATTCCTTTTTATCGATTCTTTCATAAAAGATCCTGTTTTTCTGATTACGGGTTTTCTCGGCTCCGGACCGGAACAGGAAATCAGCGTAACGACAAACAGGACTACTAAAAAAAACTTATTCATGATCTTTATTTAGTTGTTCTTCATACTGGGGCAAAATTGAGGTAAACCGGTGAATGGTCTCTTTTAAAGATAATTCGCTTCTTCCTCCCGCAGCATTGATATGGCCTCCGCCGTTAAAATATTTTCGGGCCAGATCATTTACACTGAAATCGCCAACTGAGCGGAAAGAGATCTTTATGATCCCCTGTTGTTTATCTTCTATAAAAATAGCTGCCAAAACCGTATCTTCCAGAGAAAGTGCATAATTTACAAATCCTTCAGTATCTCCTTTTTTAAAATTAAACCTATGCAACTCACTGTTAGACAATGTGATATATGCTGTTTTGTATTTCTTCAGATATTTCAGATTCTCAAGAGCCCTGCCAAGCAGATGCAACCTATTGATGGAATTCTCATAGATCCTGTTATAAATTCTGGCATGCTCCACACCTCTGTCCAGCAAATCGGCAACGATAAGATGCGTTTTACTGGTTGTTGAAGGAAAACGAAAAGAGCCTGTATCGGTAAGGATCCCTGTGTATAAACAGGTAGCCATATCTTTTGTGATTTTATCGGTTACTCCTAACATTTCATAAAACTGGTATAACATTTGGCAGGTGGAACACACCTTTGTATCAGAGTAGGTATAATCAGCAAAATTATCAGGTTCCGGATGATGATCGATCATAATATACACCGGTTTAACCGATTCGAGTACCTTTTGCATGGGTTCTCCTACGCGGTGTAAGGCATTGAAATCCATTATAAAAATGATCTGAGCCTCCTCAATGATCCTGGTTGCATTAGCCTTATCCTCTTCAAAGATCACCACATCTTCTCTTCCGGGCAACCAGTTCAGAAAAGCAGGAGCCTCATTGGGGGATACCACATGAACATCATGCTTCATTTCCTTTAAAAACAAATACAAACCCAAACTCGATCCATAGGCATCTCCATCAGGATTTCTGTGAGGGACTATAGCGATCTTCTTGGGCTTTGATAATAAAGAATGAATGTTTTGAATATCTGTTGAATTCATAGGTTGCGAAGATAATAAAAAATCAAGGATCGGTTTAAAATATTATCTTAAAAAAACTTAAAGGAAATATTATCGGGTTTCCCGATAAGGAATTGAGATCTTTTGTATAATTTTACCATAGAAAATACATTAAAAGATGATAAACAAAACGCTGTTCATATTTTTAATTATTTGGCTTACAAATTTTTACAATACAGCGGTAGCGCAACAAAAAAATGATTTTGTTATAGCCTTTGGCTCTTGTGACAATCAGGAGATTGAAAATAAATTATGGAATGAGATCCTGAAAAACCATCCTGATATTTTTATCTGGGGAGGCGATGTGATCTACAGTGATACCGAGGATATGCCTTTGATGCTAAAGAATTACAACAAACAGAAAAACGACAGTGTTTACCTTAACTTTACCAAAAAAACAGAAATTCTCAGCACCTGGGATGATCACGATTTTGGTGCCAATGATGCGGGTAAGGAATACCCGATGAAAGATACTTCCCAACAATTATTTCTCAACTTTTTTGATGTAAAACCCGATGATGTAAGAAGAAAGCAAAAGGGTGTCTATTTTTCTAAGGATTTTATTGTCAACAAGCATAAGATAAGGATTATCTTACTGGATACACGCTATTTCAGAAGTGCACTTACCCGCGATCATAAGACTAAGAAAAGGTATAAACCCAACAAATACGGCGAGGGAACCATGCTGGGAGATAAACAGTGGAGATGGCTTAAAGAGAAATTGTATCAATCTGATGCCGATTTCAATATCATCATGAGCAGTATTCAGTTCCTTTCATACGAACACGGATTCGAGACCTGGGGAAATATGCCGCATGAAGTGGATAAACTGGAAAGGATCATCTCCGGATCAAAAGCCAAAGGGGTGATCATACTTTCCGGCGACCGGCATATAGCCGAAATTTCCTCAAAAAAACTAAAAAATGTTCCTTACCCGCTAATCGATTTTACCTCAAGCGGAATGACGCATTCATATACTGCTTATAAAGGAGAACCCAATAAATACAGGCTTTCAAAAGTAGTTCCAAAAAAGAATTTTGGCGTTTTAAAATTTGATCTGTCTGCAAGGAAAGTAACTATGGAGATCCGGGGAGAAGGAAATGTTTTATATGAAAAAATAACTCAAAAGTATTAAAAACAAAGATTTTTCCTTGTTTTTTAATCAAAACCAATATTTTTGCAGAAATAAAACTATTTAAAATGACAACAAGAAGAACATTTACCATGATCAAACCCGATGCGGTTGAAAACGGTTACATAGGTGCAATTTTAGAAAAGATCAATGCAGCAGGATTTAAGATCGTTGCGATGAAATATACACAAATGAGCAAAAGAGATGCGGAAACTTTTTATGCCATTCATAAGGAAAGACCTTTTTTTGGTGAACTGGTTGAGTTTATGACCCGTGGACCTATTGTTGCCGCCATACTTGAAAAAGACAATGCTGTTGAAGATTTTCGTGCCTTGATCGGTGCTACTAATCCGGCAGAGGCTGCTGAAGGAACCATTCGCAAACTCTTTGCCACCTCTTTGGGTGAAAATGCCGTACACGGTTCCGACAGTGATGAAAATGCTGCTATTGAGGGAGCTTTTCATTTTGCGGGGAGAGAAATCTTCTAAAAAATAAAATAACTCAAAAAAAAAGATCCTGTAAAGTTAATTCTTTACGGGATTTTTAATTTCTCTTCTTTACATTTGCCTTTATGAATCACAAATATCTTATAAGTGTTGCCGGACCAACCGCCATTGGTAAAACCTCTTTGAGCATCGCTCTGGCAAAAAAATACAAAACAGAGATCATTTCCTGTGATTCAAGACAATTCTATAAAGAAATGAAAACCGGTACTGCGATACCTGATCAGGAGGAACTGAATGCGGCCAGACACCATTTTATTCAAAACCGTTCGGTTTTTGAGGATTACAGTGTAGGCGATTTTGAAAAGGATGCCCTGAAAAAACTGGAGGAGATCTTTAAAGATCATTCTGTTGCCATTATGGTAGGCGGCAGTGGTTTGTATGCCGATGCCGTTTTAAAAGGTCTCGATGATTTCCCTGAAATTGATCCGCAGATCCGGATCGATCTGAAAGAAGAACTGAAAGAAAAAGGAATTGCCTCTTTACAGGAATCACTTCAAAAAATGGATCCTGACACTTATAAGAAGATCGATATTGAAAATCCGCAACGCCTCATCAGGGCTCTGGAGATCTGCAAAGGAACCGGGAAACC
>QNYL01000110.1 GCA_003973375.1 Flavobacteriia bacterium | reverse complement strand
ATTCTATATCGTCAGGAAAAAGCGGAAGTCTTGTTTGAGGCATATTGGGGTCATTTTAAAATCCGAGACCAAAATTATAGTTTTTTCTCATTGCACTGTAACAAAGATTGTTAACTTTTGAAAAATAATAAGGGGTCAGGTGGTCTGAAGTTCATTTAAAGAATAAAAAATGTTATTAACAGAAAGTTTAAAATATTAAACTTAGTGTCAACCTTATTTATGAATGGACATAATCATAACACGAAACAACAAACCCAAAACAACAAACAATATAAACAAATCTAATCTCAGATCTTAGGTTTTTTGATGCTTGGTTTTCCTTTAAGATATCCCAGTGAGGTTAAAAAAGCATCTGCTTTGTATAAAGTATCTTCTAAAAAAGGCGATTTATTAAAAAAACCGTGCCCAGCCCCCTCATACAAATTCAGTTCTATCCGGCTTCCTGCTGCCTTCATCTTTTTTTCGTATTCTTTAGAAGAAGCAACCGGAGTGGTTTTATCTTTGGTTCCAAAAAATACAATGGTAGGAGGTGCTCCTTTTTTAATATTGTGAAGGGGTGAGATTTCTTTATAACGCCCTTCCATCCTTTTATAGCCGAATCCATTTTGACTGTTATCGTATACCGGATTGAATAAAACCAAAGCATTGGGCTTTGAACTGACTGACAGATCTTCTCCTTTTGGCTCTAAACCCGGAATATTACCACAAACTGCTGCAAGATGACCTCCCGCCGAACCTCCGCAGGCAGCGATCATATCAGGATTGATATTTAATTCCCTGGCATTTTTTCGCACATAGCGAATAGCCGATTTGGCATCTTCAACAGCATCAAAAGGTGTTGTTTCGTGAACTCTTCGCACCCTGTAATCTGCAGAGATCGCTATCATTCCTCTTGAAGCGAGATAAGCGGACTGACGTTTAAAGGCCTTGTAATTTCCCTGATTCCACCCGCCACCATGAAAGAAAACTATGGCATTGTAGGTTTTGTTCTTATCAAAATTCTTAGGACGATAAATATGGAGATACAAATGTACCGTATCTATAGTCTTATATTCAAGTTTTGAAGGTTCTATTGATGGAAATTGACTCTGAGAAAATATATTTCCCATTGACAACATCATAAGAATTGATATGAATAAGACCTTCAAAATATTATTTTTATTTTGTTTTTAAGATGATCTTTGTTACTGTACCGATACGGATCAGGTATGTACCCCGGGGCAATTTTGAGGTATCGATTTCTGTACCATCATTTGAATGTCTTATAGAAATAAGAGCATTAAACTGTTGTCCTAACAAGTTATAAATATTAATCTTATCCTCTGAATTGATTTTTTTGATAAAAATTCTATCTGTAAACGGATTTGGATAAATATTTCCTGCTTCCATCAAAAGATCTTCTACTCCCAAAGAAGCTGAATATTCTATTGCTCCCGCATCCGGTTGATCATCACGGGGGTTCTGATAATAATCTTCAGCAGGAGCATAGTTTTTATCGGCATGACTAATGGCCGGAGAAGTTTCCTTAAGATCAAAATTAAAGTTATCCTGATCGACAAACCGAGGTTCAGCTTTTTTTGTATTTACATCAACAGCATCAATATCTCCGGCAATACTTACAGCATGAGACCCAACACCGTAGATCAGATTGTTCCTCACTACAAGTCCGGTAGAATTGGAAGCTGACAGCGCAAATCCGTTCCAGTCGGTATCAATTACCGAAATATTGTTAATTATTCTTATGCCATTTCCTCGTTGCGAACTTATTCCGATGTTATTCCCTCGTTGTTCTTTCCCGGCATAAGTTACCGTATTGGTGTAAGAATTCATGTAACAGGTGTTGTTGATAAAATCGATTCGGTAACCATCGTTGCTATGAATACCACTATATCCATTCCAGTAACAAACATTATTTTCAACAAGAATACGTCCTTTACCATCTACCCAGCTACTGACATTATTTCTTTGTAGTGAGATCCCTTTTCCCTCATCTATTCTCGGATTGATAAATGTTTTTGAAGGTGCCCATGAATAAATTTCATTGTAGTTATGATGCACCTTATTTCTTAGAATACTTACTTTATAGTTTTTTTGGTTATCTGTACTTTTTGTTTTGGTTACCACCAAACCATGAGTTCCGGAATAGGATTTTCGTGAAGTATCATGAATTTCATTTCCGATGATGTTGATATATTCACAATCGGCTACCCGGAAACCATTTCCGGGAACATGATGTATTTTGTTGTTGATAAAATCGATATGATGAACATTGCTAAAATAAAAACCTCTTGTATCGGTATAAGAAGGCCTCTTGATATTTTTTAGAGCGGAAAAAGTCATGTTCTTGACCTCTTCATCAGAAGTACCCGGTGGTACTCTGTATAAAGAATTAGAACTGCCACTATTTCTGTATAGAAACTGCAGGGCTTTTGCAGTTTCCAAAGATATCTTTTCTACCTGTCCGTATAATTCCAGATCCTCAATCCGTAAATAGGAACAATTGGTTACTCTGAAAATATTTGCTCCGTCTCCTTTCAGTACCGTATTTTGATCATAGGCTTTTATGGTGATGTATTTACCAGCCTTTCCGTGTAAATTACTTATTTTAATTGTATTTTCCTGTGACCAGATATAAGGATCATTAATATTTCCTGAATAGGTATAATCAGGGTTAAAACTTGCATTCGTGTATTTACCCATAATATAAAGCGTATCTCCGGGTTTTAAGAAATCTACCGCAGTTTTAATGGTTTTAAAAGGAGAAGAGGCGCTGGATCCGTTATTCGAATCTGATCCTTTTTCCTGACTTACATACCTTTTTGTTTGAGAAGACAGGATTGTTGAAACCAAAAGCAGGAACAACAAAACTGTATTTTGTAATCTGTTATAGGGTATTTTATCTTTTACTATCATTCATTAAATATATTTTGGGAGAAAAACCCGGTGCAGAGCACCGGGAAAACTCAAATGAATAAAACTAATTAAACACTTCTTATGAAATTTATTGACTCAGATTCATTATTCATTATTAAAAATTCAGATCTATAGATCAAATTTACCGGGTAATTTATCCAGATATTTCTTTTTAAGTTCTTCTTTCAGCTCTTTAACTTTCTCGGCATATTTTGGATCATTAATCAGATTATGCTCTTCTTTAGGATCGTTCTTCAGATCATACAACTGATCAGGATCGCTAAAGTTTGGCATATTTGTATAAGCATTGTGTTCTGCTCCTCCTCCGCCGGGAACCATTTCCAGTTGTCCGTAAGGTAAGCTTGCATCTGTTGCTATGGCATGCTCTCCAAAGGATTCTCTCATTTTGGTATAATCATCGAGCATTTTCTGACGTTCTTTTGGAGTCTTTTTCATTGCCCATTCCGGATAACGGATTGCATAATATTTAAAACCGTCTTTTACAATGGCTCTTGCATAACCCAGTTCATGATATACAGAAGTACGCTCTTTGTAAGGTTTTCCTTCCAGTGCATCTGCAAAGCTCACTCCGTCAAAATTAAATTTCTTACTATCTCCACCTGCCAGGTCGATCAATGTTGGAAGAAAATCTACATTAGATACAATAGGCTCCAGTTTTTTTCCAACTTTAAAACCACCTTTTTTCCAGATAAAAGCCTGTGAATTTACACCGCCTTCATAGAGAGATCCTTTTGAATCCTGACCGTGATCATTAAAAAATACAATGATTGTATTGTCAAGTTTCCCTTCTTTCTCCAACTTGTTGAAAAGAGCTGTTACGGCATCATCAAGCCATAGAATATTCTCACGACTTGTACCCTCAAGGCCTGCATCTTTTATTCTATTTTTTAAAGATTTTATCAAACGAATAGAAGGCTCTATTCCCGGATCTTTGGCAACTTTCTCTTTCTCACTTGCAGTAAGTTCTCCTTTATCCTGTGGCAAAACCGTAGGTGCCTGATCCAGAATTCCTTTTGCAGTAATTCTTCTGTCAGACAACCAGGAGTGCTCAGGATCTAAAGGCCCGTGAGGCAAGGTAGTTGCAATGTATAAAAAGAATGGTTCATCTTTATATTTATCGATAAAATCAACACCTCCTTTAGCAATCCAGTCGTTATTTTGATATGCCAGTGCACGTATTCCTAACCAATTAGGATTATCATGATATAAACTTGCAGCAAAATCATAACCACTATTTTTGATATCTTCTTTTAAAGCATTGTATCTGTATTCCAGTCCGGCTTTAACTTTAGGATCTTTAGGATCAGCATTCAGATCCGGCTTTATTTCTTCTCCCATCTGTTCCAGACTTTCGATCACGTGATTTTTACCTACAAAACCTGTTTTATAGCCCATATCCTGAAAATAATTCCCCATGGTCTTCACTTTACCGGGAACGATATGTGTATTCCACTGGATCACTGTTTGACCATCATTTTCCTTTGTAAAATCAAGAAATTCCTGATTAACAGCACGGCTTGCATATTGACCTGTCTGAGAATTATACCGGCTTGGTGTACATACGGGGGAAACAACAGTTAAATGGTCAAGCCAAACACCTTCTTTTGCCAGACGATCCAGTGCAGGTGTCAGATTTTTAGGTTTACCATCTTTAGTTCTTCCTGCCGGAATATTATTAAACATCCAAGGATACATATCATCTGCAATAAAAAAGATGATATTAGGTTTCTTGGCCTCAACTTTGGTAACTTCCTTGTTTTCTTTCTTAGAATCTTTAGAGGAACAACTGAAAACTGCTAAAATAGCAATTGTAATAAAAAGTAATCTGAAAATATATTTTTTCATAGGATTGTATTTATTTGTTTGTGTTATAGCCTTATTCGACAGAATAACAGCAGACAAATATAATTTTATTACAGTATTAAAATAAGGTGTAATGAGTTTATTATAGGGTAATATGTTTATGAAAGCTAAAAGCTATCGCATTTTTGGTTATTTTTGGAAGGTATGAACATCGTTTTATTTTATAGGAATATAATAGATTCTCATTCAATGAAAAATATTTTATTTCTTATACTGCTTGTTTTTTCAAATCTCTCTCTCAGATTAAAAACAACATCTATAAAGATCCTATGAAATTTCCACCTTATATATCAAAAATAGTAAACAATAGAACTGATTCTTGTATGAATGTCCTTATCTCCAAAAGCTATTTAAATGAAATCTCTCTAAGAGCATCTTTTCGTGTTGTAATAATATTTGCATACCAATCAACCAAGGTAGTATCTTTATTGTTAATAGTAAATGTTTGTACCGCTTCTAAATGATGTGCTGTATGATTTTCAAGGTCAATGGCAGCTATTCCAGCCATTTCCAACCCCCACTTTGAATGCCCTGCAACTCCTGACCAAAAATAACCAACCCCGGGTGTGCTTTTACCGGACTTGTAGATGTAACTTCTTGGATCAAATGCTATAGTATATTTACTCCCTTTGGTAGAAAGTACCAGATCTTTGTTAAATTCTAAAAAATTAAATGTTTTTTCAAATTGTTGTCTGTATCTTTGTTCTTTATAATTACCATAACGAGATAACTGTAAAAAGTTGATTCTTCCTTTTATACTTAGAAAAAGGACAAATATTTTAACTAAAAAGTCTTTTTTTTGTTTATTAATATTTGGTAATTTATTCAATATGCTGATTATTAAATAGTTATAAATTTTAATTCCCTTGATAGTCATATCATAACAGATTGTAGTTAATCTATTAAGATACTGATTATCAAGGTTTTATATTAATAAAATCGTATTTATTTTTCACTTATCTTACTCATTGTCAATTGTTTATAGATGTTTGTAACGGAGTGTTGAATGAAATGAATTAAAATAATACAAAATCTGATAAAGAAACGATCATGAAGAATACTATTAAAAAACAAAGAGATTTCTTTAATTCCAATGCAACAAAAGATATTAGTTTTAGAAAAAATCAGTTAAAAAAGCTTAAGAAATTACTTAAGGATCATGAAAATGAGCTCGATGAAGCTATCTTTAAAGATTTTAAAAAATCACCTTTTGACAACTATGTAAGTGAACTCTCTATTCTTTATCACGATATTGATGATGCCATTAAAAATGTAAAGAGCTGGGCAAAAAGAAAATCTGTAAAAACCAATCTTCTCAATATGCCGGCCAGCAGTTATATCATTCCTGAGCCTCTGGGTGTAACTTTGGTAATTGGTGCCTGGAACTATCCGTATCAGTTATCCCTGGCTCCTGCAATTGCTTCAATAGCAGCCGGTAATACGGTTATTTTAAAACCCAGCGAATTACCTGTGCATACCAGCAATATTATGGCTAAACTGATCAATGAGAATTTTGAACCTGAGTTTTTTAAAGTGATCGAAGGCGGGGTAAGTGAAACGCAGGAGCTTCTGAGCCAGAAATTTGACAAGATATTCTTTACAGGAAGCAGTTATGTAGGTAAGATCGTTTATCAGGCAGCTGCAAAACATTTAACTCCGGTTACACTGGAACTTGGCGGCAAAAGTCCGGCATTTTTTACAGAGAAATGTGATATGAAGATTGGTATTAAAAGAATGATCTGGGCCAAATTTTTAAATGCAGGTCAAACCTGTGTGGCACCTGATTATATTCTGGTTCACAACTCCCGTAAAGAGCAATTTCTAAAACTTGCCAAAGAAGAAATTGAGAACTCTCATTTTCATTTCGATAATGATAATTATGTTCAGATCATTAATGAAGGGAATATGCAAAGGCTGATCGGAATGATGGAAGGAGCTAAAGTATATTCAGGAGGAAATTACGATATTGAAGAGCGCTATTTTGAACCTACAGTTCTAACGGATGTGAGTTTTGACGATCCTGTAATGCAAAATGAGATCTTTGGTCCGATACTTCCTGTAATAGAATATACTGATATTGATAAAGCTATTGCCGAAGTTAAAAAAAGGCCAAAACCCCTTTCTCTTTATATCTTTTCAAAGGAAAGGAACATCATTGATAAGATCCTTAATGAAGTTTCTTTTGGGGGCGGTTCTGTAAATGATGCTGTAATGCATCTTACCAATACTTATATGGGTTTTGGTGGTGTTGGCGACAGTGGTATAGGAAGCTATCACGGTATTCACGGTTTTAACACCTTCTCACATTTTAAAAGTATTCTGGATCGTTCTACTTTAATAGAACCCAATTTAAAATATTACCCGCATACCAAAAACAAATTGAAAATGATCAAAATGATCCTCGGACAGAAATAAAAAAAACCGGCCTTGAGCCGGTTTTTTTATTTAAAGTTCTAATCGTTCTTCTATTTCTTCTCTGGTTTCAACCAGCCTGCTTTTTACATTCTTTAATATAAATGATAAATAGATATATACAAATCCCAGTAAAAGGAAAGAGAACGCCAAAGTAAAGACCAGATAAGCAGCTCCGATAAGCGGATTTATAATCGACATAAAGGCAAAGATTGTAATAAGAATACCAAATAATAAGATCCATCCCCATCCTTCTTCACCGTCTTTTTTATATTTAAAGGCTGCTGATATAGTGCTTATCCCTCTGAATAACAACCAAAAGCCAATAAATAAAGAGAATAATAACATGGTAATTTCCGGATAATTCAGCAGGATCAAACCAACCACTACATCAAGAATACCTCCACCAAGATATAAGCCCCAGTTGTCAAGGTCGGATTTATTTCCCAGAACATAAAAAATGCTGAGCATTCCGCTTAAAAGAATCAGGATACTGAAAAAGGCTGATAATCCGGCAAAACTCTCAATAGGAGTTTTAAACATCCAGATCGATCCTACGATCATCAGGATCCCGATAATTAAAAAGACCCACCAGTTTTTTACCGTGTAGGATACTCTAGATACAATATTTGTCATAATACATTGAATTTATATCAATTATCAAATGATAACTAATGGTTAGTGAATAAAAATAGTTTTAATTTGCTACTCAAATATCTTAAAAAAGACTCATTTAAAAAAGAATATGTCGATAATTATTTTTTAATAACGTAATCATTACTGGTACCAAGTCTTAATATTGTGGCGTATAAGGCACCGGTATTTTTGTTTGTGCAAGGCAATATATTTCAGTATGGCTGTAGCTGATGTTAAAATTTTTAAAGAAGAAATTAGCAAAAAGAACAAGTTTTGGTCTGCTGATCTTAAACTTGGTATGACATTTTTCATAAACAACAATATATCAATAAAATAATAGTTTAGTTAAGGTAATTTTAATTATTGTTACATTATATTAAATAAAAAATATATATTTGCCCCATGATGTTAATAAAAGACAATATTTCGATTATCATTAACCATTTCTTTATGGCTAATACAATTACTACAACAACCCCTTAGGGGTTTGTCTTTATATATATTCCGTACCTGTTATTTTTTTATTCTAATCCATTTAAATCTTTATAAATGATCGTTGCCAAATTTGGCGGAACATCCGTAGGTTCTG
>QNYL01000066.1 GCA_003973375.1 Flavobacteriia bacterium | reverse complement strand
CAGCAAGCAACTGATTGGAAGTTTTAAACGGAACCAAAAGGTCTTTGATCTCCTCACCGGGTTTAACATAAAATACATTTTTATCATAATCTCTTCTCTTTTCGGCAGTAGCATCAACCACAATATCGTCTTTAAAAAGACCGGGCACTATACTGATCTGATTTTTTGTTTTATTTATCTTAACCATATTACCATAGATTGGGAAAAGACTCTTTTCGGGCATATAATCATAGGTGTAGTCATCCCATGCCCATCCCGGACCAAAACTATCTTCAGCAATACTCTCATCGACCAAATAGATATTGCCGGTTTGCTTTTTAAGAAATTCGAGGGTTTTACTGTTATCAAAACCATATAAAAAAGTAGGGTCTGCCGTTCCTTTAATGATCAGTGAATCCTTTTTCCGTGCGTATTGCAATCCGATAACCGAATCCCGTAAGGTTCTAAAAGCAGTGTAAAAAGTAAAGAGTTTAGTGTTTGATGCCGGCGTAAAATATTTATTACCATTATAATTGATGATCTCTTTACCTTTTTTAGTATTGTAAACCACCAATCCACGGAAGTAATCATTCTCCTCTCCCTGTTTAACCAGTTTTTTTTCAATTTTATGCGCTGCGCAGGAACTCAGCAAAGATATAACAACGAGCGCTTTAGCTAAAGTAAATAATCTTCTATTCTTCAAAATATTCCTCTTTAAATCCTATTAAATACAACTTTTCCTGTGTTCGGGTAACTGCAGTATAGAGCCAACGAAGATACGAATTATTCTGTCTATCCGGCAAATACGGCTGCTCAATAAAAATATTTTTCCACTGGCCTCCCTGTGTTTTATGACAAGTCATTGCATAGGAGAATTTCACCTGCAGGGCATTAAAATATTTATTGCTTTTAATGGCCAACATGATTTTGTATTTGGACTTCAGGTCAACATAATCTTTCGCTACCTCATGATATAGTTTATTCGACTCTTCGAAGGTAAGTGAAGGAGATTCGCTGTGCAAGGTATTGAGCAGGATCACGGTTTCAAAAGCTTCCTGATCAGGATAATCCACCATTCTCAGCTTTACTTCGGCAAAACGGAAGCCGTACAGATCGATAAACCTGAAGATCTCCAGAATCTCACAAATATCTCCATTGGCTATAAAACCTACTTTTTCAGAATCTTTAAGCCAGAAATAATTATTCTTCACCACCATCACAAAATCGCCTGTAGTAATCTCGCTTTCGCGATCGAGAATATGATTTCTGATCTGCTGATTGTATAAATTGGCTCTTTTATTGGATCGGACTATCAACACGGTATCTTCCACACTATCCTGATCATAAACCGAATAAAAAGCATCGAGGATCTCGTCTCTTTCCGTCAGCCTGATGATATCTTTATAATTCAAATTAAATTTAAAAGTATCCTCCGTTCTTTCCTTTAATATATTTCTGAGTTTTGTAGCATTTTGCAATACCCCGCTTTCGCTGTGCTGACGCATCACTTCGGTCAGTTCGATCTCATAAACCAATTTGCTGTAATGATATTCCAGAACTGATCTGTCAAGAGCCGGACTTATCTCCAGTTTTACCGGAGGAAGCTGTGCCGTATCACCGATCAGGATAAGTTTGCAATTTTTACCTGAATACACATAACTGATCAGATCATCGAGCAGCGACCTGCTTTCAAAAAAGCGTACATCAATACTTGCATCCGGTATCATTGAGGCTTCATCTATGATAAAAAGTGTATGGGTATGTTTATTTTCCTGAAGCGTAAAACTGAATCCGCCACCACTGGCCTTTTTTGGATAATAAATCTTCTTATGTATGGTAAATGCCTGCCTTCCGGAATATTTAGAGATCACTTTTGCAGCCCTTCCTGTGGGTGCCAGCAAAACCGATTTGTATCTTACCTGCCAGAGATTATTAACCAAAGTGCTGATAACCGATGTTTTACCTGTCCCGGCATAGCCTTTTAACAGAAATAATCCATTCTTTTGCGCATCAAAAACAAAATCGGACAACATTAAAAACAATTCATTCTGTTTTAATGTAGGAGTAAACTGAAAATTTCTTATTAAAGATTTATAGAAGTCGCCTTTAGCCTTTATCATTCTGTACAGATGTGATTGACAAACTTATAAAGAAATTAATAATTTTTACTTTTTAAACCCAAAAATTCCGATCAAAAATACATTATCGTAAAAATGTTTAAAAATTCTATTTAGAAAAACAAATAATTTCTTTTGTGATAAAAAAAATTTTGTAGATTTGCGTTTAACCATTTAAACTTAAAATTTACAAAATGTCGTCACTTTTAATTATTATAGTTTCAATAATTCTGGTAGCATTATTAGCTTACTTAATTGTAAACAAAATACCAATGAAATTAAAACCTTTAATTTCTCTTATTTTGTGGGTAATAATCATCTTTTTGGGGTATAAAGTTTATAACTCTATCATGAAACCTATCAATTTTAATAAAGAAAAGGTAAAAAGATACGCCAAAGTTATTGATAAATTAAAGATCATTCGTGATGCTGAGTTGGCATACGGTGAAGTAAACAGAACCTTTACCTCTGATAAACAAGGGTTAATCAAATTTATTGATACAGCAAAATTTGCTAAAACTGAAGTAAAAAATATTGTAGTTACTGAGCAAAGAGGAAGAATTACTGTTGATGTTGAAAAAAGAATTGTTGATACGGTTGGTTTCGAACCGGTAATCAATTCTTTTAAGGATCGTGATTATAAAAATATGTTTAAAGTTCCCGGCACTAATGCTGAATTTGAATTAAAAACGGATGTAATTGAAAAAGTACAAGGTGTAAAAACTTCTGTATTCCAGGCAAGAGTAGCAAAAGATGTTGTACTTCACGGTATGGATAAAGATTTGATTAATGCTGAAAAAGAACAACTTGGTGGTATTAACGTACCTGGTGAGTATATTTCAGTAGGTTCATTGACCGAAGTAAACTCTAATGGTAACTGGCCTCCTTTCTACGATGGTAAAAAAGAAGATTCAGATACAAAATAATTCTTCGGAAAAGTATATTCCTGAAGAAAAACATTTATCCATCCAACTTAGTTTGGATGGATTTTCTTTTTGTATAGTTAATGAGATCTCTAATAAAATAGGATCTTTACATTACAGATCTTTTCCCGATTATACTTATACTCCTGATAAGCATCTGAAGTTTGTTGAAGAAGTTTTTAAAACCGAACCTCTTCTCAATAAAAAATACAATTCTGTAAACATTACACATGTAAACGATCTTTCTTCGCTTGTACCCAAAGCATTGTTCGATGAAAACAACCTGCCCGGTTATTTAAAATACGGTCATAAAATATACAGGAATGATTTTATTACTTTCGATACCATTCCGAATCACGATATGATTAATGTTTACATCCCTTTTGTAAACATCAATAATTATTTTTTAGAAAAATTTGGTAGTTTTGACTATGAACACGCCTCTACTGTTTTTGTAAAGAATCTTTTAGATACCTATAAATTTATTGAACACCCTCATATTTTTGTCATGGTAGATCATGAGCATTTTGAGATCCTTGCCATTGCAGATAACAATTTTCAGCTATACAATTCTTTTAAGTACAAAACACCTGAGGATTTTATCTATTATCTGCTTTTTACGGCGGAACAGCTGAACTTCAATCCCAAAGAATTTGAGTTGATCTTTTTAGGTAAAACGGTTGCTAACGATCCTATTTACCAGATCGCCTTTAAATATGTAAAGAATATCTCATTTCTTGAGGTGAGAAACAAAAGAAATCTGAAAGAGGAAATTACAAAAGATCTTCAAAGACAATATTTCACTTTATTACACCAGTATTGATGCGGATCATTTCGGGAAAACACAAAAGCAAGCGCATTAATGCTCCTCATAATCTGCCGGTAAGGCCCACCACTGATATGGCCAAGGAAGCCTTATTCAATATACTTAACAATTCTTATTATTTTGATCAGATCAGTGTTGTGGATCTTTTTGCCGGTATAGGAAGTATCAGTTTCGAATTTGCCTCCCGCGGAACAGAAAATATCATCAGTGTAGATAAAAACCGGGGTTGTGTTAAATTTCTCGAAAAAACCGGTAAGGAACTCGATATTGATATTCAGGTACTCAAAAGTGATGCTTTTACTTTTTTGGAGAAAACAAGCTCTAAATTTGATGTGATCTTTGCCGATCCTCCTTATGATCTTCCACAGGATCAATTTTATAAAATCGCTGAACTGGTATTTGAAAGAAATCTGCTTAACGACGATGGAATGCTTATTGTGGAGCACTCAAAATTTACTGATCTCTCCGGTCATAAAGCCTTTGTCAATTCAAGAAAGTACGGTAGTAATATCTTTAGCTTTTTTAAAAAATAAAGATGTATGCAATCGGGTTTTATATCAATAATTGTTTTCTATAGCATTATAAGCGTTTTCACGGGGATGACAAAGTACTAAAGACAATATTGTAAAAGATGTCAAATCTTAAATTTTAAATGTTAAAACCTATCCCAGCCAGGTTTTAAAGGACCGTACTTTCTCCCTGCTTACCACAATATCATCAGCATCAAAATGGTTAAGCTTTAGCTGTAACCGGCTGTTGGTATAAGCAATGATATCTTTTATATAATCGATATTTATTAGATATTTCCTGCTGATCCTGAAGAATTTAGCAGGATCAACCTGTTCTTCCAGCTGCTCCACGGAACAATCCAGTAAAATATCCCTGTTCTCGGCGGTATGAATATAGGTGCCTTTGTTTTCACTGTAAAAACAAACCACTTCTTCTACCGGAATCATCTTTAAATGCTGTCCCAGTTTTACCGTAAAGCGTTTTTTATAAGTTTTTTCAAGCGGATTGACCAACAGCTTTCTGATCTGATCCAGATTAAAACTTTGCTGCCCGGAACTGATCCTGTTGGCTTTAAACTTATCAACGGCAACTTTCAGTTCGTCAATGTCAATCGGTTTTAGCAAATAATCAATACTGTTCAGCTTAAAGGCTTTCAGGGCATATTCATCATAAGCTGTTGTAAAAATGATCGCACTTTTCACCTCGATTTCTTCAAAGATCTCAAAGGACAAACCGTCAGAAAGCTGTATATCGAGCAGGATCAGATCAGGATGAGAGTTTTCGAGAAGCCATTGCATCGAATCCTTAACGGAATGCAACAGGGCCTCTGCCTCAATACCCAGTTCCTTTAACATACGTGCGAGTCGTCGCGCAGCGGGTTTTTCGTCTTCAATAATTATTACTCTCATCTGTTTGAAATTTTATAGTCAGGCTAATCCATTAGAGCATTACCAGCGGCTTATACTCGTTTCACTTGTTCTTTTTTTATTTCCAAAGATCCTTGTTATCCTTTTCCATAAATTCCCTGATCTTTCGCTCTTCCCATTCCTTGCTGAATAAAAGGTTTTTTCCAAAAACGCCATAAGCATGAAAGATCAATCCAATACCCCAGAAAAAACCAGGGGAGAACATCCAGAATCCAATATCTTCAAAATGCATATGTCTCATACTATTAAAAAAGATATAGGCATTAACCAGCAAATAAACTGCTAAATGGATATAAAAACCTTTTACTTCTTTTACATGTTTTTTTGCACGTAAATAATCATCATATTTTTTATAATCTTCTTTGTTTTCTATCCTTTCCATTATTTCCAGTATTGTTTTTCATCTTTATTCATATATTCTCTGATCTTTCTCTCTTCCCAGTCTTTACCGAGAAACGGATTTCCATAAACCTTTAAACCCTGAAAAAAGAGTCCCAGGCCCCAGCCAAATGCCGGAAACCAAAACCACTGAATTGCACCGGGTGTAAATCTGTACCATATATAGTATAAAAATGGAATTATTAATACATAGGAGATCAAACTCCCGTAAAATTCTTTAAGAGCATCTACTCTTTTTCGTGCTTGTACATATCTGCTTTCATCTATTCTGTCGGTATTCATATCTTTAATTTTTTGGGTTAATAATGGAAGGCTTACTTTAAATACATCATTTTCACTGCTGATCAAAACCGGTCTCTTGGTAATCAGGTCATAACGATCCTTTATATTTTGCAAGCCCACTTTGGTACTCTTATCCAGTGTATTCTTTTTATTAATCTTGTTTTCGACAACCAGAATCCCACCGGATTCATAAATTCTGATCTTCAAGGGATTATCACTGCTAATCACATTGTGTTTTACCGCATTTTCAAGTAAGATCTGTAAGGATAAGGGTACGATCTTAAAATCCGGATTACTTGAACTTTCCGGCAAGTCAAACAGAACGGCATCTTCAAAACGCATTTTCAGAAGTTCCATATAAGTTCTGGCAAAGCTCAACTCTTCGTCAAAAGTGATCAAATCCTTGTTCTTTTGCTCAAGCACATAACGGTAAACCTTTGATAACTTGGTGGTAAATTTTTCTGCCAGTTTAGGATCCTCTCCTATCAGTGAGGTTAAAACATTCAAACTGTTAAACAAAAAGTGCGGATCCAGCTGGCTCTTTAATGATTCGTATTTAGCGGTTTCTGTCTTGGCCACTACTTCCGATTCCGTGATCTTTTTTTCGGTAACGGCTTTATAGAAATAAAAAATATAAAAGATCAGACTGATGATGGCCGTAATGGAAATTCCAAAAATAAAATACATCTTTGAATGCTGCAGGAAGGTCTCGGGATCATGGCCGAAAAACAGTACCATTGCTATAAATCTTAACAGAATTAATGCCAGCGTTGTTAAGATCAATGAGCCTGAAAATCCATAAACTATTGCTTTTACAAAGTTCTTTTCCCAGGGAATCCTGATACTGATCACATGAAAATAATAGGAATTTACAAAACCGAGTACAAAAGCGTACAGCTGATAGATCGCAAATGAGATAAACAATTCCTCTGCGGGTTTTTGAAAACCATTTGAAGAGAAGAAGAAGGTACCCAAAACAAACACTATAATCCCGGTAATGAATGATATTTTAGTCAATTTTCTCCAGTCGTACATTTTTCTCTGTTTATCAGTTCAGTTAGGTTTATTAATTTACATAAATTTTATCTCAAATGTAAGGTCTTTATCTTTCAATTCAAATTTAGCATCCTTAAATTGAGGTGGTCCGAAGTTAAAAACATTATTTGTAGCCCCGTAATCCT
Organism: Flavobacteriia bacterium; assembly: GCA_003973375.1. Classification (GTDB taxonomy): domain Bacteria; phylum Bacteroidota; class Bacteroidia; order Flavobacteriales; family Flavobacteriaceae; genus Namhaeicola. The sequence continues at coordinate 1,332 of QNYL01000066.1, read as the reverse complement.
CCGTTGGCATACCGTTTTGCTGAAAATCGAGCATTTTATTACCATTCTCATCATGATAACAAATTATGGCATAGGTGGCCGACGGAAGTCCTGAAAAGCTTACCTGTGCCACCCCGTTCTTTATTTCAGATGATTGTGTGGCTACAAATTTTCTTTCCAGAAAACTCTTTTCAGAATCATAAATGGCAAACCTAACGGTGCCTTTATCATTGCTTACATTCTTTACGATGGCTGTAACACTGTGCTTACCAGCCTTAACATCTTCTCCGCTTCCCTGAGCAAAGCTCACAAAAGTGATCAGATACATCAATACTACTGTAATTACTTTTAACATAACTAAATTGTTTTAAAAGGTTAAACTTGATTTTATACAGCAAATATCTAACAGGAAAAGAGTTTTGAGAAAAGATTACTACCGAACTGTTGTTTTTTCGGGATGAAATGAATTTTTGATATACTTTTTCGGATCCGCCTGTTTTATTGTTTAAATTCTGTAACGAATAGACTATTTTTACTACTTATTATTAAATCAACTAGAGGGGTGACCAAAGATCTAGAAAAGAAATTTGTTGCAGACTTAGAAAAGAACCAGAATATTATTCATAAGGTTTGCAGAACCTATACGATTAATGAGGCTGCCCATAAGGATTTGTTTCAAGAGATCACCATTCAGTTGTGGAAAGCTTATCCCAAATTCAGAGGTGATTCAAAATTCAGTACCTGGATGTATCGAGTAGCATTCAATACAGCAATATCACTTTATCGCAAGTCTAAAAAGAATGTTGATACCGGTCCGATATTCGATAATTTAAAAGAACTTGAATATCAGGATTATAATGATGAAAAGGACAGGCAAATTGACATGCTTTATAAAGCGATCCATAAACTGAACGACATAGAAAAAGCTTTAGCCTTATTGTATCTGGAGGATAAAAGCTATAAAGAAATATCAAAAACACTGGGTATCAGCGAAATAAATGCCAGAGTAAAAATGAACCGAACAAAAACTAAATTAAAAAAAATACTTAATCCATAACTCTATGCCAACATTAGAGAACATAAAGGATGTCTGGAAAAAGCAGGATGAATGCAAATTTTCATTCTCAAAAGAGGAAATCTTTAAGATGATGCATCTGAGATCTTCTTCATCTGTTAAATGGATCCTGATCATCAGCATCCTCGAATTCATCCTTCCCAATATATTTTTACTGTTTTCCGATTACAAAGGAACTATTGAATTTTACAAAAAATATGAACTTACCGGAATAATGGAAATCTATTTTGCGTTCCATTTTATAGTGATTCTTTTCTTTATTTTTAGGTTTTACACCA
>QNYL01000052.1 GCA_003973375.1 Flavobacteriia bacterium | reverse complement strand
GTCATCAACAATATTTTTAATATTATCGGGATCACTTTTGCAATCGTAGAGTTCTTCAGAGGTTTTTGTTTCAAACCATTGTTTCTGGATATCATTCAGTTTGTTTTGATCTCTCAGTTTAAGCATTTCTATCATCATAGGCATCTGCTTTCTGTATCCGATATCCTTATATTTTGTCTTTTCAGGATAATAATTCCATACATACAGAAACTGATTGTCGCGAACAGCTCTTAACCTGTCGGTAATTTCATCAAAACGATCGGAGCTGCCGTAAATAAACTCACGGGGAGCCTGAGCATACTCACCTAAAAAGGCTTTTCCCTGAATATAAGAAGGCGGTTTGATATGGGCCAGACTTAAAATAGTAGGTGCCAGATCAACAAAAGAGATCATCCGGTCAGTTCGTCCCCGGGTCTTTCCGTTGATATCTTTTACAATAAAAGGAACTTTTAGCCCCGAATCATAGATCGCTCTTTTCTGTCGTGGCAGAGGTCCTCCGTGATCACTATAAAAGAATATGATGGTGTTATCATACAATCCGTCTTCTTTTAACTGGGCGATGATTTCTCCCACTTCTTTATCCATAATTTCAATATTGCTGTAATGTCTGGCAATATCGGTTCGGGAAATCTTTGTATCCTGAAAATAAGGTTTTACAGGTACTGTTTTTGGATCAACCGTTTGAGGTAATTTTGCATTTTTCCATATTCTGCTTTCATGGGTTGATCCGAAGTTGAACACAGCAAAGAAGGGTTGATTTTTGTCGGGCCGGTTTCTCCAGTGCGCTTTTTCATCATTCTCATCCCAGGCTGAGATCGGTGCGGCAAACTGGTAATCGGTTTTGGCGTTGTTGGTACAGAAATATCCGTTAGCCCTTAGGTATTCCGGAAAACATTTTACATTATCCGGTATAACCGTTGCGTATTGGCGTATAGGTTTGCCATTGATATCATTGATATTGATATCCCTTTCATATACTCTTTTTCCCCAGGAAAATACATCTTTTCCGGTTCGCATATGCATGGTGCCGATACTTGTAGGGTACATTCCGGTAATAATGGCCGATCTGCTGGGCGCACAAACGCCAACGGTTGCATAGGCATTGGTGTAAACCATTCCTTCTTCGGCAAGTTTACTCAATACGGGAGTTTTGGCGGTATTGTCGCCGTACATAGGCAGCGTAGGGCTGATATCTTCACAAACCACCCAAACAATATTGGGTTTTTGCTGAGCGAGGATGCTGATACTGAATAATAAAAAAAGAAGATTGATAATTCGTTTCATAATTTTAGTTTTTAGATTTCCATTCATTGAGTTCGGTTAAGAGTTCTTTGGTCTTTTCGGGCATGGAAGCTGAAAGGTCGTGTTGTTCTCCGGGGTCTTTATCAATATTATAAAGTTCAGATCTTCCTTCTTCATACCAGTTGATCAGTTTGTATTTTCCTTTTCGGATGGCAGAGGATTTGGTATCTCCTGTAGCGTAAGGCCTTGCATTCGGCGAATGCCAAAAAACAGTACGGTCTTTCCAGTTTTCCTGTTGCTTTAACAGAGGAACTATACTTTTACCATTAACATCCACCTTTTTATGATTGGTAATATCAAGCAGGGTAGGCAGTACATCCATCAGTAAGACAATAGATTTTTGGTCGTCGGCCGGTTTAAAATGTCCGTTCCACTTAACAAACAGAGGGACTTTGATTCCTCCGTCATACAGCCAGCCTTTTCCTGCTCTAAGCGGAAAGTTAGAAGTAGCCAGATTTCTTTTTCGGGTTCCGTCATTTGACAAACCGCCGTGATCTGATGAAAAAATGATGATTGTATTGTCCTCGATTCCCTGTTCTTTTAACAGATTGAGCAGTTTACCAATATTCATATCCATATTTTCTACCATACCTGCATAAACGGGATTGTCTTGTCTCATTTTAGTCTTTCCGGTACCTTCTTTGATATATTCAGGCTGATCACCAAAATCAAATGCCGCTATTTCTTTTTTATTCTTTTCGGTAAGTTCTTTTTTTCCTTCCAGAGGCTGATGTACGGCATAAAAGGCCAGAACAGCCATAAAAGGCTTCTTTTTATCACGGTTTTTAATATATTTAATTACCTGATCAGTAAGTACATCGGTAAGATATTCTCCTTTTTTGGCAATACCTTCAAGGTCATCAATCGGCACTTTCTTTGATTTATATCCGGGCGGTCTGTTTTTTGGTGTATTGTAAGGATAAATATAGGATATAGGGGATCCGGCATGACCGGCAGCTACCGAGGTATTAAATCCATAGCCCACAGGTCCTGTACCTGAATCTTTTCCGCCGAGGTGCCATTTTCCAAAAAAGGCAGTCTGATATCCCGACTGAGTGATCTGTTTTATGATATTTTTTGAATCAGGAACATTTTTCATCACGAAACCGTCATCGGGAACTTTCCCTTTGTTTACCGGATAACTGGCAGTCCATGTGGCATATCGCGAAGGTACACACCTTGGAAAATTGGCATAGGCATTATGAAAAACCACCGATTCTTTCGAAAGCTGATCAATATGAGGGGTTTGATAGATCTTGGAGCCGTTAACACTAATATCGTGATATCCCAGGTCATCCACCAAGATAAATAAAATATTGGGTTTCTCAGTCTGACAGGAAATAGTTAATGAAAGGAGTCCGAAAAATAATAAAAAAAGTCTGTTCATCTTATTTTAGATTTGATTAGCAAGATATTAAAAGGTGAGAGATATTAAAAGGTAATATGTACATAATTTAGGGGCAAATGATTTAAATTAATCACATTAAGAAGGGTTGAACAAAATTTTTCGGGAAATATCCAAATGTTGTGTTTTTTTCAAAAAAAATTCAAAAATGTTTCGTTGTTACCCATATCACCTTATGATTACATCATATAGCCTTGATTTTGTTGTATTAAATTGTGAATTTTGTAGTATTATATCCCGGTTTTTAAAATAAATGACTTATGAAATTTAAATACTTACTTTTTGCTTTTTTAATATTCACTTCTTTTTCCTTTGCCCAGAAACATAAAGGAAAAAAGATTCAGAATGAAGGTTCATCCACGGCAAAGAAATGGCAGCTTCCGCCACAAAGTGATTCACAGCTGTTAACAGTGGAAGATCAAAGGTCATTTTTGGCTACTGATGAAGAGATAAAATGGTTTAAAGATGCAAAATTTGGTGTTTTTATCCACTGGGGGCCGGCTTTGCTGGTTACCAATACCCTGAGCTGGGGCAGATACGGTGAACGTCCGGCAGCAGGAAAACCGGCTACCGGAGGTGTGGATCCAAAGATCTACGACAATGCCTATAAAAAGTTCAATCCTGTAAACTTTGATGCAGAGAAATGGGTAAAACAGATGAAAAGCTGGGGAGCCAAATATTTTACTTTTACCACCAAGCACCACGATGGTTTTTGTATGTTCGATGCGCCCAATACCGACTACGATATCATGCATACCCCCTTTAAAAGGGATATAGCCAAAGAACTGGCCGATGCAGCACATAAATACGGAATCAAGATCTTTTGGTATTACTCTCAGCCCGACTGGACAAATCCGGATTGCTTAAGAGAAGGAAGACATTATGAAAAATATGTTCCCTATATGTTTGAGCAGATTCGCCATTTAATGACCCACTACGGAAAAATAGACGGGATCTTCTTTGACGGACTTGGAAGTAAATACTGGAACTGGGATATCAAGAAGTTAATTCCTATGATCAAAAAACTTCAGCCCGGAATTTTGATCAATCCCCGATATGGTTTTGGCCTTCCGGATATGAGTATTCGCGGTGATTACGATACGCCGGAGCAGGGGGTAGGCCCGATAGATCACAACAGATATTGGGAAAGTTGTATCACGGTAACGGATAAATGGCTGTATAATAAGAATGCTCCTATAAAATCGTATAAGAATATGATCAGTTTGCTGGTGCAATCCGTAGGAAATGGTGGAAATCTGTTGCTTAATTTTGGTCCTGACGGAAAAGGAGAATTTGTAGCCGAAGAAGCTGCTCAGGCCGAAAAATTAGGAAAATGGCTAAAAAAGTACGGAGAATCTATCTATGGTACCCGAAGAGGGATCTATATTTCCGGAGACTGGGGTACGGCAACCCAGAAGGGAAACAAACTCTATCTCCATTTTTTGAAACGTTTTGCCAATGATGCAAAACCGGAAATCACCCTGCCTTTACTTCCTGTAAAGATTAATTCAGCAAGGGGACTAACCGATGGGTTTAAGAATTATAAAGTAACCAAAAAAGGAATAAAATTTACATTTGATCCTGTTGCCTATCAGAAAAATGTAGATAACATTGTTGTACTTAACCTGCAGTCTTCTTTGGAAGGTTTGCCAAGGATCAGTACCTGGGATCAGAATAATATCAGCTATGATCACTTTACCGTATCTGCTTCTTCAGAAGATTCTGAAAAACATTCTGCAGAAGGAATCTTTCACGATAAAAGAAATGTATTCAGTGAAGGAATTCATGTAAAAGGATGGTGGTCTCCCGGAAAAGAGGATGCCTCACCGTATCTTCAGATCAACCTGAAAAAGCCTACGCCGGTTAAAACGGTTTACCTGAGCGAACAGATCCGTGCTTATACGATACAGGATTTTATATTGGAAGTTAAATGCAAAGACGGTAAATGGAAAAAAGTATATGAAGGAGATTACATAGGTAATGCCTTGCGTATCAAATTATCCGGAGCTCCTGTAAAATCGATAAGATTAAAGGTCTTAAAGGCAAGTCACGGAGTTTCGAATATAAAATTGAGCTCATTTAATATTTATTAAAAATGAAAAAAATAGTACTTATTGTTTTAGTGATCGCTCTTTTTGCGGGCTGGACCATGGTTAAAAGAACGAATAAAGGAGACAATACCGTGGTCTCAGATAAAATAGATAAACCGAAAAAGAAAAAACCCAATGTACTCTTTATTCTTGCAGATGACCTGGGGATAAACGCTTTGAACTGCTACGGGAATAAACTGGTGGAATCGCCAAATATTGACCGGTTATTCCACGAAGGAATGCATTTTACCAATGGCTATTCCAATGATCCTACCTGCGCCCCTTCCAGGGCATCAATCATGACCGGACAGTATGTGCCAAGACATAAGATCTATCGTGTTGCAGACCGCTTCAGACAACAAAAGAATACCATTCCCCACATGAGATATATGCCTCCTGAAAACAATGTAGTTAAGGGAAAGGGAACAGGATTAAGCCTGGATAAATACATTATTGCAGAAGCTTTAAAAGACAATGGTTACCATACGGCAGCCTATGGAAAATGGCATCTGGGTCATAATGGACTGGGATTTACCGCTCAGGGATTTGATAAGGGTTTTGAGATCGTAGGGCATTATAATTTTAAAACGTTTCCGGAGCAGCATATCAATAAACCGGGTTTATATGCCTCGGATGTGGTTACTGAGAATGTAATTAAATTTATAAAAGAATCTGTTAAGGAAAAAGAACCGTTTTTTGCCTATGTTCCTTATTATCTGGTACACAAGCCATTGGAGCCAAAACCTGAATATTTAAAATATTTTAAGGAAAAACTTAAGAACAATCCGGATGTTGGCCCGGATGAGATCAAGGTGCTGGCCATGATCAAAAGCCTGGATGAGAATGTAGGGCAGTTGCTTTCTGTATTAAAAGAACTGAACATTGAAGATGAAACCATTGTGGCATTTGTTTCGGATAACGGGCATTATAAAACGGAGAGCAATATTTTTACTCAGCCTTACCGCGGGGTAAAAGGGCAGACCTTTGAAGGAGGAATACGTGTACCTTATATATTTAGGTGGAAAGGGCATATCGCTCCGAACTCTGTTTCAACAGAGCCGATCATCCATGTAGATATTTATCCTACGTTTTTAGGATTAACAAATTCAAAACTGAATAAAGATATTCCGCTTGACGGAGAAGATATATCACCTATCTTATTGGGAAAAAAATCAAAAACAAATCGTGATGCCTTGGTTTGGGAATATACAAACTATGCGGGATACAATAAAAAGAATAAAACTTTCAGGTCTTCCTGGGTCAATGTGATCCAGATGGATGGGTTTAAACTGACAGAAGATGTGGAAACGAATAAGTATTATCTTTTTAATTTGAACAAGGATCCTTATGAAACCAAAGAAGTAGCTGCTCAGTATCCGGAAGAGGTTGAAAAATTAAAGGCCAGACTGGAACAATGGAAAAAAGAAACAGGTTACGAACCTCCGAGAAAGAATCCTGATTATATAGGTAAATAGTTTAGTAGTGTTTGTCCATAAAATACAAAAGTGTTTCAATCTGTGATACCCTAGTCCTAAAGGGTAGCAGATTGAAGCACTTTTTTTCTGCATACCGGCAGGCTTTAGAGTAGGAAGAAGTTGGGCAAAGAATTGTCTTTATTTCATAATTCAAAAGAGTATTGCAACGGTCATAATATGCGATCATTCTTAATTCTTTAACTTCCGTTAAATAAATCGATTAGATTTTAACATTTCAGGGGGGGAAATATAGATATTTTACCCATTTCCCCCCTTTGAAAGTCCATACCTCCCTTACATAATGATGATTTGTTAAGAGATTTGTACAAAATAAATAAAACTCAAAATTATTTTGACATGAAAAAAATCAGATTATTTTATTTGACATTGATTTTTCCTGTTTTTCTTTTTGCCCAGGGCAGAGAAATAACGGGAACCGTACATGATGAACTTGATGGGCCTTTGCCTGATGCAAGTGTAGTAGTTAAAGGAAGCACAAAAGGTGTTTCAACAGATTTTGATGGTAATTTTACCATTACTGTTGATGACGGGCAAACAACGCTTGTTATTTCTTATGTAGGCTACAAAGACTATGTGTTGAATCTTACTCCCGCGAGTCATTACACTATTAAATTAGAGCCGGAAGACAATACACTTGATGAAGTAATAGTAGTAGGATATGGTTCTTCAGCTAAAAGAGATATCACAGGATCTCTTTCGGAAGTAAAAGAAGAAGCAAATGTGGCAGCACAGTATAAAAGTGTTGGTGCCCTCTTGCAGGGAAGAAGTTCCGGATTACAGGTTACCTCTAATTCAGGTTCTCCCGGAGCACCAACTAGTATTCGTATTCGTGGTGCTAACAGTTTGAGAGGGAATAACGAACCTCTTTACGTTATTGATGGTGTAATTATCAACTCTGCAGGAGAGGATGTTTTAAATGCTTCCAGTGATGCTAATGAAATACAACAAACTCAAAATGGATTAACCGGATTGAATCCGAGAGACATTGAGAGTATGGTGGTATTAAAGGATGCTGCTTCAACTGCCATTTACGGTTCGCGTGGTGCGAATGGTGTGATTTTGATTACAACCAAAAAAGGTAAGATGGGAAAAGCATCTATAAATGTTTATGGTTCAAGTACTATATCAGAGGTTTCCAGAACAATTCCTGTTCTTGATGCAGTAAATTACGCACATTACAGAAATGATGCTGCAGCAATTAAAGGGAATGATCCTATTTATTATATCGATAAAAATGATGTTTATGCTGTGGATGATACCGGGCAGCCTGTAGGCGAGCCTTTACGTAAGGTAAACTGGCAGGATGAGATCTTTAGAATGGCAGTTTCTGAAAACTTTGGTTTGAACATGAGTGGTGCTACTGAAAAATCAAATTATTATATGTCGGCTACTTTTGATGATACTGAAGGGGTCGTTCCGAATGCTTTCTTAACAAGTTCTACTTTACAATTGAACTATACAAACAATATTACAGATAGATTTAAGGTTGATACTAAAGTAGGAATGTATATTGGTAGAGGTAGTATGTCTCAGGGAGCATCAAAATCAGGAGGTGGCAGAAGTTTTACACGCCAGTTGATTAGTTATAACCCTTTGGTAAACGGTGAGATAGAAGATGATGAAGAATTCTCAAACCCTTTTAAATTCCTTGCCGGATATGAAGAGAAAATAGATGAAAAAAGATTAAATGCTTCCGTTCGTTTAACCTATGATATTAATGATGATTTTACATATCAGTTAAGAACAGGATCTAACTATCGAACCAAAAAGCGTTCACGTTGGTATGATTCCGAAACTACAAAAGGATCTTTTACAAATGGTTATCTGGCATTATCTCAAATGGAAAAAATATCTTATACCATTGATAACTTATTGATCTACAACAAACGTTTTGACAACCATACAAAATTAAACGCAACTGTGGGTATTACATATGATGGTACCGATGCACATAATAATATTTATGAAGTAGGAGATTTTCCAATTGCTGCTTTAAGGGATAAGAACCCACAATTGGGTTCACTGGTAATTACTCCTTTCTCCTCTCTCGGATTCAAAGATAATATTTTTAGTTATCTGGGAAGATTTACCTACACTATTAAAAATAGATATATGTTTAATGCTTCTTTCAGAGCAGACAGATCTTCTAAATTTCAGGGATCTAATCAAACAGGATATTTCCCTGCAGCTTCTTTTGCATGGACTGTTTCCAATGAAAAATTCCTTGAGGATTCAGA
>QNYL01000008.1 GCA_003973375.1 Flavobacteriia bacterium | reverse complement strand
ACATCTTTTTCCTCAGTCGGATCATCCTTCAGATTGTAGAGCTCGATCTTCATATTTCCTTTAAAGATATCTTTTCTAATCCCTTTCCAGTTACCCATCCTTACCGCTTGTTGACCCTGATAACTGGGGAATTCCCAATACAAAAATTCATGTTTCTTCTGATTCTTTTCGCCTAATAAAGTTGGTAAAAAGCTGATTCCGTCAATATTTTCAGGTGTTTTTGCCTTAGCAATTTTACTCAGCGTAGGCATTACATCCCAAAAGGCAGAAATATGATCGGTCTTGCTTCCGGGTTTGATTTTTCCCGGCCAGCTTGCGATCATTGGAACACGGATACCTCCCTCATAGGTAAATCCTTTGGTACGTCCGTATTGACTTTGAAACGGAGCAGCACTGTTAAAATAGGCCGCATCCACTCCTCCTGTATAAGTAGGACCGTTATCACTGGTAAAAATAATTAGGGTGTTTTTATAAATACCGAGTTCCTTCAGTTTTTTTACGATCTCACCTACCTGATCATCCAGATATGTGATCATTCCGGCATAGGTAGCGTGTGGATAACGTGTTGGGAAATAGGCTTTTCCTGTATAAGGTTTTTCATCCCCAAAGAGTTTTACATACTTATCGATATATTTTTGAGGAACCTGTAACGGCACGTGAGGTATAGGGGTGGCATAATACATAAAGAAAGGTCTGTCTTTATTTTCAGTGATAAAGTTGAGCACCTCTTTTTGCATCAGTGCCGGGGCGTATTCTTTTTGCTGAATCCATTTTTTGTAGCTGGCCGGATCATAAGGATCGGCTCCTTCTGCCAATTTATTATCTTTTCCCGGAGCGACCAGTTCATTATCAAGCCATATTTTTTCTTCATTTTTCCACAAATGCTTTGGATAATACTGATGTGCCTGTCGCTGGCAATTAAAACCATAAAAGAAATCAAATCCGTTTTTAGTAGGAATACCATGGGTATTTGGTGCTCCCAGCCCCCATTTTCCAACTATAGCGGTTTTATAACCTGCATCCTGTAAAACTTTTCCAAGTGTGGGAATATTGTTAGGAATGGGCCGCTGACCTTCCAGATTCGGATCCTTAACCGCTTTGGCATAATCCCATACATCACCGCGTGAAGCCCATTCATCATTACCACGAATATAGGCATGACCTGCATGTTTTCCGGTAAGCAGAATATCTCTTGAAGGGGCACAAACCGGAGCTCCGGCATAATGCTGGGTAAACAACATTCCTGAAGCTGCCAGAGCATCAATATTTGGGGTTTGAATTTTTTCCTGTCCGTAAGCCCCTAATTCTCCATAGCCCAAATCATCTGCCAGGATATAAATAATATTGGGTTTTACCTCTTTTTTAACTTCTTGTTCCTTACAACCAGCTAAGGAAACGATAACCAAAAGACTTAAAAACAGAAATTTTAAATTGATTCGCATTGTACAGATTATTTATATATGAATTCTTATACAAAGATTGTATAAAAATCTGAATTAAGAAAGAAGAAATAAAAAAAGCTTCCCGAAAACGAGAAACTTTTGTGCCCAGAACAGGACTCGAACCTGCACGTCATTGCTGACACTGGTCCCTGAAACCAGCGCGTCTACCAATTTCGCCATCTGGGCTTTGGTAAAACTATTGTAAAACCAGTTTACAATACATTTAATTTTTATCAAAAAAGCTTAACTCAGCACCTTACACTTTGTTAAGCTCATCTTTGTGCGGGCGAAAGGACTCGAACCTTCACGCCGCGAAGCACTAGATCCTAAATCTAGCGTGTCTACCAATTTCACCACGCCCGCAAAATGCGAGTGCAAATATAAACAAATTTATACTTTAGGATAAAGGTTTTATAAAAAAAATTAAAGTGTCAAAAAACAGACTTATCAATCCTATCCGGCTGGTTTTTAAATTCCGGAACTAAACATCGAGATCCACAACATAGCCTTCCCAATTTCGTACATTAAAAACCGTACCGTCCTCAAAAAGAAGATACTGCCCTTTAATCCCTTTTAATTTACCTTTATACACAGGGGTTTTATCCAGATTCAGACTCCTGATCTTAGAAGGGTATTGAATTACCGGGAAATCGATCTCAGTTTCACTGTTGTTTTCCAGAAAATATTGCCTGGCTTCTTCAGGAATATATTTTACAAGTTTTTCACGTTCTTCCTTCAAGTCGAGATCTAAAACATCATTGGTGAGCATTTTTCTCCAGTTGGTCTTATCGGAAACATGCTCTTTCAGGGCTATTTCCGTAATTCCTGCCAGATACCTGTTGGGTACTTCCACGATCTCAATCGCTTCATGCGCTCCCTGATCGATCCATCGTGTAGGAACCTGCGATTTACGGGTAACTCCTACTTTTACATTACTCGAGTTGGCCAGATATACAATATGGGGTTGTAACTGAACCTGTTTTTCATATTCCAGATCGCGGTCTTCAATTCCCAGATGCGCTTTGCTCAACTCAGGTTTCATAATCCAGTCGCCGGTTTGTGGCATTTTATAAAAACAATCGTAACAAAAACCCTGACGGAAGATCTTTTTTTCTTCCCCACAACTTAAACATTGCCAGGTCTTAAAAGAAATGGAAACCTCTTTATCCAACAACTGATTCATATTTAAAATATCCTGCTCCATTTCGAGATAATACTGAACGGGAGAAGCATTTTCCGTAGTCATTTTTTTAAGTACCCCTGTGTATTTCATTCTAATTGTTGTTTACGATTTTTAAGTTTTATTATGTAGAAGTTTTTATTGTTTTAGTGTTCTCAAAACTAAATTCTTCAATGATTTAATATTTCTTCTTCTAATACTCAATACTCACTACTTTGTACTAAATAATTCGATATCTTTTTTCACGCAAAGAATCCGCAAAGTTGAATACATAGAACGCAAAGTTGAACATCCGAATTGAACTTTAGACCTTTGACTTAAGACTTATTTTGAATTTTAAATTATCTCCAAATCAACTCATCAATTTTTCCCCTTTTAGTTCTTCGCTTTTTTCCTAATCACTTTAAAAAAATTCCCGCAGATTTCGCTGATAATCGCTTATTTTTTTATTGTTTGTTGTTTTTGGCCTGCTTCGCAGCAAGGCAAGCCTGCTCCGCCGTAAGCGAGTTTGTTGTTCCGTGTCCAATGCTTTAACGATATATTGTTTTTTCTTCTAATGCAACCTACTCATTACTCACTACTCCATACTAAAAATACTTCATCATTTGACCTTCTATCAAATTCTCTCTACTTCTCTGCGAATCTCTGTGTAATAATTTTCAATCTTAAATTTTTAATTTTAAATCCTCTAATCATCAAATTATTCATTTCACACAAAGAACATTAAAACTATTCACTAATCACCCTAATCGTTCTTTTCACCTTTTCAGCTACTTCCCGGGCCTTGTTAATATCTTTATCTACTATAGTTACGTGCCCCATCTTACGAAAAGGACGGGTTTCTTTTTTACCATAAATATGCGGGGTTACCCCGTTGATCTTTAGAATATCTTCCATATTCTGATAAACCACTTTTCCGGAAAAGTCTTCTTCTCCTACCAGATTCACCATCACCCCTCCAACTTTACTCTCGGGATTTCCCAAAGGCAGATTTAGAATTGCACGTAAATGCTGTTCAAACTGACTTGTATAACTGGCTTCTATACTAAAATGACCGCTGTTATGTGTTCGCGGAGCAACCTCATTAATAAGGATGTCATCATTTTGTGTCTGAAACATCTCCACCGCCAGTAAACCAACCACTTCAAAAGCTTCGGCAACCTGTAAAGCGATCTTTTGAGCTTTTTCTGCCACTTTTTTATCGATCCTTGCCGGACAGATCACATATTCCACCTGATTTGCCTCAGGATGAAATTCCATCTCAACCACAGGATAGGTTTTTATCTCTCCATCCTGGTTTCTCGCCACGATTACCGCCAGTTCGTTTTTAAAAGGAATAAGATCTTCGGTAATGCAATCCGTATCCGGTAAGGTTTTTACATCTTCATAATCTCTAATCACTTTAACCCCCATACCATCGTAGCCAAACCGGGCTGTTTTCCATACAAATGGAAATTCAGCATCAGGTATGATCTCTTTTGCCGATGCGTATCGTTTATAATTTGCTGTGGGAATATTATTTTTAATAAAGAAATCTTTTTGCCGGCCTTTGTGCTGAATGATCTGTAAAACACGGGGTTGCGGATAAACCGTCAGGCCTTCTTTTTCAAGCCGGATCAAAGCCTCTATGTTTACATGTTCAATCTCTATGGTAAGCAGATCCACCTGTTTTCCAAAATTATAAACCGTATCGTAATCCATCAGATCGCCCCGATGGAATTCATTACAGATCTCTGCACAGGGAGCATCTTTTGCAGCATCTAAAATAACGGTATAGATATCATATTTCTGAGTTTCTGCAAGCATCATTCTTCCCAACTGACCTCCTCCAAGAACACCCAGCCGGAATGATGAAGAAAAATAATTCTTTGACATTATTAGGGAAATTTAATAATTGGTAATTCGTAAAGTATTCCCCAGAACCACAACCCGGTATTGCTTGGCTGCGTACCGGATTCCATCTGTTAAAGGAGCCCCGTCCAGAATACTGAAACGACTGTCATCACAAGGGCATATCATAATCAAGCCGTCTTTTACATACATCTGCGAACAGGCTTTTGGACGAATATGTGGTGCAGCCCGTTCAAAGGCCACATAGGAATCGATCCCGGAATGATAGACCACAATCCCGCTGATTCCTCCTTTGGAATAGGCCCAGCCACCAACTATCTGAAGGTCTAAATACTCCGGATTATTTAAAAAGATGGTTTCCTCAACCGATACATTGGGTAAGATCTGGTCATACTCATTTGAATTATCCGAGCAGGAAAGAAACATCGTTAAGAAGGCAAAAATAACTACTTTACTCACAAATTCTGATTTTGAAATTTACAAATATTCTCTCTTTTAAATATTTTTGCAAGGTACAAATATTTTGATTTAAAATAATTCGTATATTTGTAATAGAATCTCATTCCACTACTTAGGATTTGGGGTTTTTTTATTTATATATTATATCGATGTAAACGAAGGATTATGAGTGATATAGAATACTATACCGCAGAGGGATTGAAAAAATTAAGAGAGGATCTCGATCATCTTGAACATGTTGAACGTCCAAGGGTCACCAAAGCCATAGCTGAAGCAAGAGACAAGGGAGACCTGAGTGAAAATGCCGAATACCACGCCGCCAAGGAAGAACAATCCTTGCTGGAGTATAAGATTGCCCAGATGAAAAATACCTTGTCAAAAGCAAGATTAATTGACGAATCACAGTTAGACACTTCTAAAGTGCTTGCACTTTCCAAAGTAAAAATCAAGAATATTGATAACAATATGGAATTTAGCTATACTTTGGTAGCTGATGCTGTTGCCAACCTGGCTGAAGGTAAATTATCGGTAAATTCTCCTATTGGCAAAGGCCTATTAGGGAAAAAAGTTGGCGAAATAGCCGAGATTCAGGTGCCAAAAGGCATTATAAAATTTGAAATTATCGATATTTCAAGATAATTCCTTCACAGAGAACTTTTTATTATTTATCTGTAAACAATAAATTTCAAGTGAAATGAGTACAATCTTCACAAAGATCATTCAGGGAGAAATACCAAGCTATAAAGTTGCTGAAAATGACGATTTCTATGCTTTTTTAGATATCAACCCCAATGCCAAAGGACATACTTTGGTAGTTCCAAAAAAAGAAGTGGATAAGATCTTTGATCTCGATGAAGAAACATACACCGGTTTGATGCAGTTTTCTTATAAAATTGCGAAAGCCATTGAAAAAACTATTCCCTGCAACCGGGTTGGACAGCTCGTGGTCGGACTCGAAGTGCCTCATGTACATGTACACCTGATCCCTTTAAATGAAATGTCCGACATTGATTTCCGCAAAAGTGTAAAACTTACCGATGAGGAATTTAAAGACATCGCCAAAAGGATCTCTGAAAATTTATAGTTAATCACCTTAAATCATTCAAGCATTTAAGCATTGACCTCATCTTCCTGAAGTACTTTCATCTCGATCATAAAAGTGGTACCCTTACCAATTTCCGATCTATAGATATAGATGCGTCCTTTATGGTAGTCTTCAATAATTCTTTTCGCCAGCGATAATCCAAGTCCCCAACCTCTCTTTTTAGTAGTGTATCCCGGGTTAAAGATCTTTTTATGTAGTCTTTTTGGCAGACCTTTTCCGGTATCGCTTACCAGAATTTTTGCTGTATTATTTTCCTGATAAACACTAATACTCAACGAGCCTTTTCCCTGCATGGCATCAATGGCATTTTTTACCAGATTTTCTATCACCCAGCTGAACAACTGTAAATTCATATCCACCCAAATGGGTTGATCTTCATTGGCACTGAATTTAAAATCAATCTGTTTAAAACTTCTCGATTTGATATAATCGAATGCACTTCTGGTTTCTTTTACAATATCGTGTTTAGTTAATTTTGGTACAGAACCGATCTTTGAGAAACGATCGGCAATAGTATTCAGCCTTGAAACATCTTTTTCGATCTCTGCGACAATACTTTCATCAGTATTTTCCATACGCAAGAGCTCAACCCAACCCAGCATTGAGGATAAGGGCGTACCGATTTGATGGGCAGTTTCCTTGGCCATACCCGCCCAGAGTTTGTTCTGCTCTGCTATTTTATTTTGCTGGAACACGAGATAAATAATCGTTCCAAACAATAAAAGAATCAGTAATAAGCCCAAAGGATAATATTTTAACCGGTTGAGCAAATCTGAATCCCGGTAAAAGATCTTTTGAGTTACATCTGTGTTATCCCGTTTATAATTAATGATCAGTGGTTCATTTTCAGCCTTCATCTTTTTAAGTTGACGAAATAAAAATACCCGGTCTTTTTCTGATAATGCCGTAAATTTTTTAGTGTAGGGAATTCCTAAATTTGCCCACCGATTGATATCACCATTCTCATAGGTAATGATCATAGGAATACTTCTGTTGTTCTCAATAATCATATTTTCAAGAGAAATATCCACATCCAGATCAGGATTGTTAAAATTTTCAAAGGCTTTCGCCAGAATTTCCATTTTTAAGCGTTCCTCATTTTTAAACTTTTTGAAGAACTGATTGGTATTCCATAAAATTAATGCGACTATCAAAAAAGAGGCAAGAACCAGTACCCATTTTACAGAAGTTTTATAGTCGGGAAAGTTCATTAATCAGTGTATAAAAGTTTAATTCGGGATAATTTACTGAATATTAACTGTAAAATAATTCACTTATTATGTAATATGCAAATATTAGCTTCTTTTGTTAAAAAGTCAAGTATTTTGTTAACAATTATTCAGAAATTTACGCTGAAATCTCATTTGCAGCCAAGATAAACTAAATTCTAAAAAAGTCAGCTTTTTATTTAAAAAATTCTATTCTGCTTTTCTTTAAGAAAATCTGCAAATGCTTATCCTTCTGTCTTACAATCTTAAACACTTCAATTCATATTGATAAGCTTTGTATTTATACTGAATGTTGATAACTTTCTTAAGCAGAATACAGAAGAAAAACATAAATTTGTACTGGAATTTATAAAAAAGGTTAAAATTCATTCATTTTAACTTAACCTATGACAATTTAATAAGATTATGGAAGTAACAGGAACTATTAAGAAAATAGACGAAACCAAAACTTTTGGTAACAACGGTTTTAGAAAAAGAGAAATGGTAATCACTACCAACGAACAATATCCACAGTTTTTAATGATTGAATTCATTCAGGATAAATGCGATCTTTTAAACAACTATAATGTTGGAGATCAGGTAAAAATAAGCATCAATCTGAGAGGAAGAGAATGGATCAATCCTGAAGGGGAGGCCAAATATTTTAACTCTATTCAGGGGTGGAGAATTGAAAATTTACAGGCACAACCCGATGCAGGTGCTCCACCGGCTGAGCCTACGGCGAGCTTTGTTCCTACTGAAGAAACCTCAGATAACGAACCGGATGATCTGCCTTTCTAAAAGTTTGGTTTTTTAAAGAATAAACTATCATTGTTTTTATTAACTCTGATAGTTTTTTTATTTTTATAGCATGATCTTTTTAGGTAAGGAAATATATTTCCCGGATGTTGAAACAGCAAATCATGATGGTATTTTAGCTGTAGGCGGCGATCTTTCTGCTGAAAGGCTCATCCTCGCCTATAGAAGTGGTATTTTCCCATGGTACAATGAAGGAGAACCCGTGATTTGGCACAGTCCGGATCCGAGAATGGTTCTTTTCCCTGAAGATCTGAAAGTATCCAAGAGTATGCGGCTCCTGCTGAAAAAGAATATCTTCAGCATTACTTACAACCAGAATTTCAGTGAAGTCATCCACCAGTGTAAGATCATAGAAAGAAAAGATCAGCCGGGAACCTGGATTACCGATGATATGGAGAAAGCCTATAACCAATTGCATCAATTGGGCTATGCAAAATCAGTTGAGGTATGGCAGGAGGAACAACTGGTGGGAGGCCTTTACGGAATCGATCTGGGGAATATCTTTTGCGGAGAAAGTATGTTTAGTGCTGTAAGTAACGCT
>QNYL01000282.1 GCA_003973375.1 Flavobacteriia bacterium | reverse complement strand
CTACTTTTACTCTTTACATCCATTTTCTTTATGCTTAGAAGAACAGCCCTTAAAAAATTAGGAATTTTAACCGGAGGACTGATATTACTTCCCTCCTGTAATTTTTCAGAGGAAAAAGCTTCGGTTATCCTAAAAAGTCTCAACATCACTGCGGAACAGGAGAAAGTTCTGAAAGCCATAGTTGACACCCTGATCCCTGAAGGGGAAATTCCGGGAGCGATCTCTCTCGGAGTGGATCACTTTGTATGGATCATGGTGGATGACACACTAAATGCCGGAAGACAGCATATGTTTATTAAGGGATTAAGTCTTTTTAACAGCAACGTTAAAAAAGAATCCGGTAAATCCTTCGAAAAACTCCGTAAAGAGGATCAGTTTAAGACTTTGGCTAAAGCATCAGCAAACAATGAGAATGGTGAGATCATAGATTTTATCAATACCACCAAGTATCTGACACAAATGGGTTATATGCAATCGGAATATATCATGACCAGGATCATGCCTTATTCGCTTGTACCCAGAAGCTATGGAAACTGTGTTGATACAGACCCTAATAAAAGAATCAATATTTATGCCTGAAATAAAGAGCGCCAATAAAAAGAAGAGAAGCTTTGATGCCATTGTAATCGGTTCGGGCATGAGTGGTGGCTGGGCTGCCAAAGAATTTACAGAAAAAGGACTTAAAACTCTCGTTATTGAAAGAGGACGTGAGGTAAAACACAATATTGATTACCCAACCACCAATATGTTTCCGTGGGAATTCAAGCACCGTGGTCAAGTGAGTGAAAAGATAAAAAAAGAGAATCCCATAGCCAGTAAATCCTATATTTTCAAGGAAGATGCCATGCATTTTGTAGTAAAGGATAAAGAGCATCCTTATGTTCAGGAAAAACCTTTTGACTGGATCAGAGGGTATCAAACCGGAGGTCGTTCTTTGCTGTGGGCACGCCAAACACAACGCTGGAGCGATTATGATTTTGAAGGACCGGCAAGAGATGGTTTTGCTGTTGACTGGCCGATCAGATACAAAGATCTGGCTCCGTGGTACAGTTATGTTGAAAAGTTTGTGGGAATTGCAGGAGATCGTGATGGTATTCCGACCCTGCCTGATGGAGAATTCTTACCCTCTATGGGAATGAATTGTATTGAAGATTATTTTAAAAAGAATGTTACCCGCCACTATAAAAATTACAGACATGTGATCAGTGGACGATGTGCCCATATTACCGAAAACCGGGATGTTTTTATCAAACAGGGAAGAAGCAAATGTCAGTTCAGAAATCTTTGTCAGAGAGGCTGCCCTTTCGGAGGATATTTTTGCAGTAATTCGAGTACACTTCCAATTGCCATGAAAACCGGAAATCTCACATTATTAAATAATTCTGTGGTACATTCCATCATATACGATGATCAAAAAGAGAGGGCAACAGGTGTTGTGGTAATCGATGCAAAGACCAAAGAACATACAGAATATTTTGCCTCTGTGATCTTTGTCAATGCCGGATCCTTTAACAGCAACCTAATCCTGCTCAATTCAAGATCAAAACGCTTCCCGAACGGATTGGGTAATGATAACGGACTCCTGGGAAAATATGTGGCTTTTCATAATTACAGAGGAAAGATCAGCGCTGAATATGATGGTTTTTTAGATAAACACACCACAGGAAGAAGACCCACAGGGGCCTATATTCCAAGATTCAGAAATGTTTTTAAACAGGAAACAGATTTTTTAAGAGGTTATGCAGCAGGATTCTGGGCTAACAGAAGGATCATTCAAAAAACGAACGGTATAGGACAAGACCTGAAAAACGGACTCCTGAACCCTGAATACGGCAACTGGATGTTAGGGTCACATATGATGGGAGAAACCATTCCAAAAGAAGAAAGCCGGGTTTCACTTGACCCTGATAAAGTTGATGAATGGGGAATTCCTCAGTTGAGAATTGATCTGGAATACGATGACAATGATGATAAAATGCTAAAGGATTTCTTCGAGCAATTAACGGAAATGTATGAAAAAGCCGGTTTTAAGAACATACAAACCTATGACACCAAACAGGCTCCCGGACTGGATATCCATGAAATGGGCGGTGTAAGAATGGGGAAAGATCCAAAAACCTCTTTATTGAACAAATGGAATCAGTTTCATAACTGTAAAAATGTTTATGTTACCGATGGTGCCTGTATGACCTCAACCAGCACACAAAACCCATCACTTACTTATATGGCCTTAACTGCCCGGGCCTGCGATCATGCCATAAAAAACTTTAAAAAAAGGGAATAACGATAAGTTAAAAGGGATTCGTTGATTTAAAATAAAAATTTGAGATCTAACATTTCGATTATTCACCAAAACTCGGAACAACAAACACGAAACAGCCTTTCTGTAATAATCAGTTTTACCTACGGGAAGATTATAATGAGCTAATTTTTTAATCTTTCAATCTTTTAATTCTATTAGCACGGAACAACGAACGCGGAACACAAAACACTTTATTTAAAGAAAGAATCCACAAACTCAATTTTATTGAATACCTGAAGATCATCTATTTTTTCTCCTACACCTATATATTTAACAGGAATCTGAAACTGATCGGAGATTCCGATCACCACACCCCCTTTGGCAGTACCATCAAGTTTTGTAATGGCCAGAGAGGTCACTTCGGTAGCCTTGGTAAATTGTTTAGCCTGTTCAAAAGCATTCTGACCTGTAGAGCCATCCAGTACGAGTAAAACCTCATCAGGAACATCAGGAGTAACTTTTTGCATCACCCTTTTGATCTTTGTCAGCTCGTTCATCAGGTTGACCTTATTATGTAATCTTCCTGCAGTATCAATGATAACCACATCGGCATTCTGACTTACTCCTGACTGGATCGTATCATAGGCTACCGAGGCAGGATCACTTCCCATACTCTGCTTTACGATGGGAACATCCACACGGTCGGCCCAGACCTGCAACTGATCAATGGCAGCAGCCCTGAAAGTATCCGCTGCACCCAGAACAACCTTTAATCCTTTTTTCTTAAACTGTGCAGCCAATTTTCCTATGGTTGTGGTCTTTCCTACTCCGTTAACACCAACCACCATGATCACGTAGGGCCTTCTGCCTTCAGGAATATTAAAATCGGTTTCATTACCTGCATTGGTCAGTGCCAGCAAAGCAGCAATCTCTTCACGCAGAATTCTATTCAGCTCATCTGTTCCAAAATATTTATCCTTCGCAACACGCTCCTCAATCCTTTTGATAATTTTCAGCGTGGTATCTACCCCAACATCCGAAGCGATAAGTACATCTTCCAGATCATCTAAAACCTCATCATCTACTGTTGATTTTCCGGCAACAGCTTTTGACAGTTTATTAAAAAAAGAAGTGTTACTTTTTTCAAGTCCTTTATCTAATGTCTCTTTCTTTTCTTTTGAAAATATATTCTTAAACAAACTCATAATGAAGACTTTGGTTATAGGGTTAATTAACTGATTACAAATATATCAAAGAAAAAGCTACTCTCAAGAAAGAAAGTAGCTTCTTATTTATATGTAAAATATAAATTATTTTTTACTTAAAAATTCATTAACCTTAGAAGGATCCATAATAGACTCTACAAAAGTATAAGCTCCGGTTTTAGGAGATTTTACCATTTTAATGGCCTTTGTTAACCTTTTTGATCCTGTTTGTAACGATGCTACTGATTTCTTTGCCATGACGTAATTATTTTATCTCTTTATGAACGGTCATTTTATTTAGGATAGGGTTGAATTTTTTTAATTCTAATCTATCAGGAGTATTTTTTTTGTTCTTGGTTGTAATATATCTAGATGTACCAGGCATACCCGAAGCCTTATGTTCTGTACATTCTAAAATCACCTGTATTCTATTACCTTTACTCTTTGCCATCTTATATTATTTTTTCAGATATCCTTTAGCTCTTGCCTCTTTAATCACTGCCTCAATACCGTGTTTATTGATTTTCTTTAAAGCTCTTGTAGACACTTTTAAAGTAATCCATTTATCCTCTTCAGGAAGATAGAAACGCTTCTTAACTAAATTAACATTGAATTTCCTTTTGGTTCTATTCAGCGCGTGGGAAACATTGTTTCCAACCATTGCTTTTTTTCCGGTAAGTTCACAAACTCTTGACATTTCTTACTTTTTTATTTGTAATTTCAAAACGAGGTGCAAAAATATAAATTCTTCACCAATCTCACAAACTATTTTAGGTGTTTTTCTCGATTTCTTTTTTCAACATTTCCAGAGCTTTAGCCGAAGCTCTCCGAATTACTTTCTCGCGGGGTTGTCCAAAATTAAACTCACTTACTGTAATCCCTTCCGGGGAAGCAATAGCGATAAACACTACACCCACACTTTTATCTGTTTTATCCGTAGTAGGACCGGCATTTCCTGTAGTGGCAACAGCAAAATCCGTATGAAACAGCTCTTTACATTTAAAGGCCATTTCTTTTGCCACTTC
The DNA here is from genome assembly GCA_003973375.1 of Flavobacteriia bacterium. Classification (GTDB taxonomy): domain Bacteria; phylum Bacteroidota; class Bacteroidia; order Flavobacteriales; family Flavobacteriaceae; genus Namhaeicola. Next base: position 4,279 of record QNYL01000282.1, on the reverse strand, counting down.
TCTACTCACCACTGTATATTTTTTAATGGTATCTGCTGAAACACCCAGAATTTCCTCTTTGATTTTCGCCGAATAAGCAACCAATGATCCTGTAAAAAAATTAGATGCACCCGGAATTGCAGTGATCATTTTTGCAATATTTCCTCCGGTACAGCTTTCTGCCGTACTTAAAGTGATCTCTTTTTGAGTCATTTTCCGGTTTAAAACCACTTCAATCAGATCATTTTCATCAATCCCTACGATCAGATCTCCTAAAATACGCTGTAGTTTTTCAATTTCCCGGTCAATGGCCTCTTCCAGCATTTTCTTATCTTCTCCTTTTGCCGTAAAACGCAGCCTTAGACGGTCATACGAGGGCAAATAGGCAAATTTTATAAAATCCGGTAATTGTTTTTCCCAGTCTTCCAGCAATGTAGCTACATTGCTTTCGTTCATTCCGTAGGTTAGAATGGTTTTATGAACAATATAAGGCAGTTTATAATTCTTTTTTAAACGGGGCAGAACCTCATTTAACATCAAACCTTTCATCTCTGTAGGCACCCCCGGCATAGAAACAAATACTTTTCCATTCTTTTCAAACCACATACCGGCCGCTGTTCCTATTTTATTCTCAAGTGCAACGGCCTTTTCAGGCAACATTGCCTGCTGCCGGTCAAAATCAGTGGGTGCAAAGTTCATTCTGGCAAAAAGTTCCCTGATATGTTTCAGCACTTTCTCATTCAACACCAGCCTGTCATTAAAATATGCCGTCAAAGTATGTTTGGTAATATCATCTTTGGTAGGCCCTAAACCTCCCGTAAGAAGAATGATATCTGCATTTTTTTCAGCTTCAGCCAAAGCTTTTAAAATATGCTGACGGTCATCCTGAATAGAAGTGATCTGACAGACTGAAATACCGATCTCATTCAGTCTTTCAGCAATCCATTTTGAATTGGTATCGGTAATCTGTCCGATCAGGATCTCATCTCCTATGGTAATTATCTCTGCTTTCATACAGCAAATATAAGTCTGATTTTAAGAAAACACCTCATACTTGCTTAACAATTCTAACATCTATTTCTTAAGCATTACGTTTAAACTCATCTTTTCCCGACATTAAAATGGCAAGACCTTTAATTGAAGGAAACTGTTCAAGAAATATCTTGATCATAACAGTTATCGGAATAGAAAGCACCATACCCGGAATTCACCAGATATACCCCCATAACATCAACATGATCAAAATGGTGATTACATTAATCGAAAGCTATTTTCCCATAAAAATGGGTTCTAAAATACTTCCCACCAAAACATGAACAGAGATCATACTGATCAGGAAGAAAAAATATTTTGCACTTACATTCTGTTCAATCATGGCAAAAAGAGCCAGAAGGAGGATTTTGAACCAACGGACCGATCATTTGAATATAAACCGCCAGCGTAGCAAACAAGCCCCAAAAAAAGGCAAAACTGACATCAAAGAAATAACAGACCAGCCCAACACCAATTCCGATCATCAAACTAACAACAACCTTTACTTTAACAAAAGTAATCAGTTACTTTTCTATTTCCATAAAGGTCTTAACTGAAGCAAATGCAGATTTTTCCTTACGAGCAGTATTCCCATCCGGAAATTTTTCATATCCAGCACATCAAAATCTTCTTCTCTGTCAATTTCTTCAGTCGTTATTAAATATTCTTATTCGCTTTAATTTATTTACATTAAAAAACAGATGTTAAAATTACCAGTTATTATACGGGTTCTTCATCAGCATTGAGTTGAAATACTTTACATCACCGGTTACCTCTTCGCCAAGCCATTCCGGTTTGGTAAAGGGGGTATCTTCGGTTGGTAATTCAATCTCTGCAACTGTAAGCCCGTCATTATCCCCATGGAATTCATCTACTTCAAATATAAGATCTCCATCGGCTTTAACAATATATCTCGTTTTATCAATCACTCCGGGTTCACAAAGTTCCAGAAGTTCTTTTGCATCCTCTACAGAGATCTCTCTTTCCCATTCAAAGCGCGATGTACCACTTTTATTTCCAATTCCTTTAATGGTTAAATATCCTTTATCTCCTATAATTCTTACCCTTACAGTTCTTTCTGGAACTGAAGATAAATACCCCTGAGTAATTCGGGTTTCCTTTACAACCAAAGGTTTAAAATCACCTTTGACAAGGAACTTTTTTTCTATTTCTTGATTTGCCATTGTATAAATGATTTAATACTTAGTTTGCCAAAGGCTTGTTAATCCAGCCGATCACTCTTTTAATTGCCTGCAGATAGTTGATGTTTTCAACACCGGTTAGTTTCACATCTTCCAGCGTTTTTGCAATATCTTCCACTTCTGTGGATTCTGAATTGATCGTAACCACTTTTGCGCCGTTGATCAATATATTCCCCACCTCACAAATGGTATCGTTCACCATATATCCAAAACGCTGTTTATGTACTCTTACTCCCTGAAGATCTGCATGCGCATCAATCATTGCCAGGAATTCTTCCAAAGTATAAGTATCCTGCTCTAATACGGGAATTTCCACCTGAAAAGCAGGGAAAACATCGTTTTCAAGCACTTCTTTTGAAATAGGAAATTTTCCTTTCATCAACGGATTCCATTGTTCCAGTCCGTCAACCGTTTGTACATAGGTTTTAATATCCATTTTACCATCACGGATCTTGGTATTGTTGATATCATTGGTTTTAGATACAATATAGATCTCATCAGATTCTCTTTCCCATATTTTTTTAGGTACAGGAACTGATAAACGCCCCATCAAAAAAGCTGATTCATCAAAATTTTGTCCGAAGGTTCTGAATTCAAACCTTGGTTTAGAGATCTCCCCGATTCTTATTTCCGGTTTTGTCATAATTTATTATTATATTAATTCTGTGCAATTTTGTAAACGTACAGATAGTATCTGCGTCACTTAATATATTTTATCTTTTGTTAATACAATTCCCTCTGTTTTATTGATATTTACAGAATAACTTTTTACCAAACTCCCACTGATAGAACAATGGTTGACTTTTATTTTCTGATCGCTGACAATCCACAATTCATTCTTGTTCTGTTTAAACCAGATCCCTGAATAATCTGAAGCAAAACTCAGATTATAGGATTTTATAATGGAGAAATCTGAACTTAACTGCATCATCAATCCGGGATTTTTCTCATTCAGAATAAAGATACTACCATCATGAGTATTATACAACACCCCTTCTAATCCACTGTTATCCTCCGTATTCTCATAAGCAATCTTATGTTTCTCCACACTCCCGGCTGCTATTTCATAAACCACAATCTCTTTTGTTTGTTATCCTAATAACCTGAAATACCTTCCAAACGTTACCCGTATAATTGTACTTCCCCCTGAATGTAGATCTTATTCACCTTGTTATTTTATCGCTAACCGTGTACAGATATTTACCGGAACTATCAATATCAAATCCGGAAGGTTCCGGAATGTCAATCTTATATTTAGCCAGTAACTCCAGCTGATCCACTACGGGTTTAACCTCATCGGTACTAATGTGCGAGCACAGATGAGTCAATACCATTAACATGAACAATACTTCGTTTTTAACTCAGGCAGAAATGATTCCATAGTATAATAGTTCATTGGCTTTCAGTTTATTATTAACAGAGTGTTGTATTTGAATTAATGTTAATACGTATTTATAATTTCCTAATCACTTTTGTCAGTTTTTCCTGCTTATCAATCTTCATCTTCTTACGCAATCTATATCTGCTCACTTCAACACTTTTAGGAGTAATATTCATTATAGAAGCTATTTCTTTTGAGGTTAATTTTAAGCGTAGCAATGAACATAATTTTTTTTCAGTTTCAGTTAAGTTAGGATATTTTTTTTCAAGGTTATGAAAAAATGATTCATTGAGTTCTTTGATATATCTGTCCAGTGATTTTCTTTCTTTCTCGAGATTCAAATTATCCAGTATGAGGACTTTTAAAGTGTTCAGATCGCTATATTTTAAAGTGTCCTCAGGTTTCGATTTTATTCTTTCTATTTCAGCTTTCAATTTCGAAAGAATCTCATTTTTTCTGATAATGCTCAGGGCGATCTTCTTTTGTTCCTTTTCCTTCTCATCGATCTCTTTCTCCAGTTTTTTATTGGATTCCTGAATACTTTTCAGTTCATTTTCAAGTTGCAGTTGCTGTGCATCATATCTGTTAAGACTTTTCTTATGCACTTCCATTTTATCCTTCTCTTTAAGTTTTAAGATGATAAAGAACTGATAGGCAATAATGAGCAGAAGAACTATGATCAAAA
>QNYL01000195.1 GCA_003973375.1 Flavobacteriia bacterium | reverse complement strand
CTGAATCCAGGTAGGACCAATAGTTTCGATACCACATTCATACGGTTCTCTCTTTTGTGGATTATCCGATTTATATGATATCAACCCGGATAAAGCGTTGGCTCCGGCCACTAAAACCACACCGGCTATTATAAAAACAATGATTGCTTCGTAACCCATTTATTAAGTCCTTTTAATTTGTGTACAAAAGTATTTTTAATACAAAAGATAAAAGATGACGTTTGTCACCTTTTATTCTTTATTTATTTAACCTCATAAGTCTCTCCCGAGAAGAAAAGATCATCAACTTTTACACAGCTTGATTTGGCTTTTACCTCTTCCGTTAGCTGTGCTTCCCTTTCTTCAAAGGTCATTTCATCAACAGACCTTATGATACCTGTTACCAAAGGATATTTTAGTTTAACAAGCATGTGATGCATGGTAGAATCAGATTCTTTGGCATCATGAACCAGAATATCATCTTCTGTAACACCATCTTCACCAATGGTAACCACCTTTAGTTTAAGTCCATCAAGAACCAAACCTTTGTTTTTATTCTTTCCAAAGATCATTTTCTTACCGTGCTCTACATGAAGCTGTTTATCTTCTCTAACCTCTTTATCTGTATACTGAGTATAGCAGCCATCGTTAAAGATCACACAATTCTGAAGGATCTCAATAAGTGATGTGCCTTTATGCTTTTCTGCTTCCACAAACAAGGCAGCCATTTCTTTAGGACTGTTACCGCCTAATCTGGCAAAGAAACGTGCCTGAGCTCCAATAGCAAGTTCGCCGGGTTCAAAAGGAGGTTGAGTATTACCATAAGGAGAAGACTTTGTCTTTTGACCTATCAGTGAAGTTGGGGAGAACTGCCCTTTGGTTAATCCGTAGATCTCATTGTTGAAAAGAACAATGTTGATATCGATATTCCTACGTAAAACATGAATAAAGTGGTTTCCACCAATGGCCAGACTATCTCCGTCTCCGGTGATGGTCCAAACACTTAATTTTGGATTGGCAAGCTTTACACCACTGGCAATAGCCGCTGCCCTACCATGAATACCATGCATACCATAAGTATCAACATAATATGGAAAACGGGAAGAACATCCGATACCGGAGATAAATACAATATCTTCCTTTTTTACTCCCATTTCAGGTAATGCTTTGAGCATTGACCTCAGGATCACATAGTCATCACATCCGGGACACCATCTTACTTCCTGATCGCTTTGAAAGTCTTTGAACGTATATTTTTTAACTTCTTCCATTTCTATTTTTCTTTTAATAAGGTTTTAAATTTTTCCTCCAGATCAATTACTGAAAAAGGTAATCCCTGAACTTTATTGTATTGTTTAAATTCATGTTTGTCACCATATTTGGCCTTAAGTATAAATGCGAGCTGGCCTTTATTCAGTTCACAAACAATGATCTTTTTAAATTTTGAGAATACTTCTGATGTATTCTTTGGCATTGGATTGATATAATTAAAATGTACATGCCCTACTTTGTGACCTTCATCATTCAAACGGCCAACAGCAGAGTGTAAACTACCGTAAGTACCACCCCAACCCACTACAAGAAGGTCGCCTTCTTCCTGATATTCAGATTTTAGATCCGGAATATAATTCTCTACCCTCTTCACTTTTTCAGCACGGATATTTGTCATATATTCATGATTTTCAGGAACATAAGATACATTTCCTGAAATCTTATCTTTTTCAAGACCACCTACACGATGTTCTAATCCGGGAGTTCCGGGAACTGCCCAGTTTCTGGCAAGCGTTTCATTATCTCTATCGTATGGATGCCATGAATCAGAAGCTGTGGTGATCTTTCTGTTTCCGATCTCAGGCATTTCATTAATAGATTTAATCTTCCAAGGTTCAGAACCGTTTGCTATATAACCATCTGTCAGTAAAATAACAGGAGTCATGTGCTCCAATGCCAGTTTTGCAGCCATATATGAATAATCGAAACAATTGGCTGGAGTACTCGCCGCGATAACAACTACAGGACTCTCACCGTTTCTTCCGTACATTGCCTGTAAAAGGTCAGATTGTTCTGTTTTTGTTGGCAAACCTGTAGAAGGTCCTCCTCTTTGTACATTTATAATTACCAGGGGTAATTCTGTCATCAGCGCCAGTCCGATAGCCTCACCTTTTAAAGCAAGTCCCGGACCTGAAGTGGTTGTTACGGCAAGATCACCTGCAAACGAAGCTCCAATTGATGAAGTGATTCCGGCAATTTCGTCTTCGGCCTGAAATGCCTTAACACCAAAATGCTTGTATTTTACCAGTTCGTGTAAGATATCAGTAGCAGGAGTAATAGGATAAGATCCTAAGAAAAGTTCCAGCCCTGATTTTTCTGAAGCTGCCAGCAGACCCCATGCTGTAGCGGTATTTCCATTTACAATCCTGTACTGACCTTTGGCCATTTTAGAAGGTGCAATGGTGTAGGAATTAGGAATCAACTCCAGTGTTTCCGCAAAATAAAAACCAGCTTTTAGCACTTTTGAATTTGCTTCAGCAATAATAGGCTTGAATTTAAATTTCTTGGCAAAAAATTCAAGTGTATGTTCCATATCGCGGTTGTACATCCAGTAAACCATTCCAAGGGCGAACATATTTTTACTTCGCACTATACTTTTGTTGTCAAGCCCGAGGTCTTTCAATGCTTCTCTTGTCAAAGTAGTCATGGCTACTTCAATCACACGATAGTTTTCCAGACTGCCATCTTCAAGAGGATTTGAATCGTATTCCGCTTTCTGAAGATTCTTTTTTGTAAAGGCATCTGTATCAACTATTACAGTATGACCGGGCTTTAAAGCGCCGATATTGGTCTTAAGTCCGGCTGGGTTCATCGCAACCAAAAGGTCAAGATCATCACCCGGAGTACTGATCTCCATACTTCCAATATGAACCTGGAATCCTGAAACTCCATATAGACTACCCTGTGGAGCTCTGATCTCCGATGGATAGTTAGGGAAAGTTGCCACATCATTTCCAAACATGGCAGATGTATCTGTAAACTGAGTTCCGGTAAGCTGCATACCGTCTCCCGAATCACCTACAAATCGAATAACTACAGCGTTAACTTGTTCGACCTTTTTCTTGTTAGGCTTTGCTTTTTCTGATATCATTTTGTTTATTTAATTATTTATGTCCAAAAGTATAAAATATTTAAAACTTTAAAAAATTGACCTCAAAATTAGAGTGGATTTTTGGATGATTGTATGATTTTTATCATTCCTTTAAATATTTTAAAAAGATAGTAATTTAAAATTGTTCTAAATTATATTTTAACAATTATTTTGCATATATTTATTTAACTTTGTTCTTCGAAATTTTAGAAACCCTTTAAATCAATTTTATTATGGCTATTAAAATAACCGACGATTGTATAAATTGTGATGCCTGCATCTCTGAATGTCCAAACAATGCAATTTATGAACCAGATACCGATTGGTCTTATTCAGACGGAACTGCACTTAGCGGAACTATAACTTTACCTAATGGTGAAGAAGTTGATGCTGACGAAAGAAACGATGCATTAAGCGACGAGTTCTATTTTATCGTTCCTGACAAATGTACAGAGTGTAAAGGCTTCCACGATGAGCCTCAATGTGCTTCTGTATGTCCGGTAGACGCTTGTGTTCCTGATGAGGATCATGAAGAAGATGAAGCGCAACTTCTGGCTAAAAAAGCCTGGTTGCACGGAGAATAATTTTAAACAATTAACTCAAAAAAAGACTGTCAGCTTATGACAGTCTTTTTTTTAACTTAATCTTAAGAGGATATCGTCTATATTTTTTTAGTAGATGATTTTTATCATTATTTAAAAGTAACAATCGGCATAATTTTGCATCTTGTTAATTTCGTTAAACCATGAACTAACCACACCATACATATTGTACATTATATCAGGTGTAAAACCTCAGATTATTAAATAAAAATATTTTAATTATGGAGAAAAATTCTAAAAAACTTATCTGCGATGGAAATGAAGCGGTAGCACTCATTGCACATAAGACTAATGAAGTATGTGCTATTTATCCGATCACACCTTCTTCCCCTATGGGAGAACATGCAGAAGCATATAGTGCAAAAAATATGACCAACATTTACGGAGAAATTCCAAATGTTGTTGAAATGCAAAGTGAAGGTGGAGCATCAGGTGCTGTACACGGTAGTTTACAGGGTGGCGCATTAACCACTACTTTTACTGCATCTCAGGGATTGTTATTGATGATCCCAAATATGTATAAGATTGCCGGTGAACTTTTACCAACAGTATTCCACGTTGCTGCAAGAACCATCGCAACACATGCCCTTTCTATATTTGGAGATCATTCCGATGTAATGGCAACCCGTCAAACAGGTTTTGCCATGCTGTTTGGAGGTTCTGTACAGGAAGCACATGATTTTGCTTTAATCTCTCAGGTAGCAACGTTAAAATCAAGAGTTCCGTTTTTAAATATCTTCGACGGTTTCAGAACTTCACATGAGATCCAGAAGATTGATGGTATTTCTGATGAAACCATCGAGGCTATGATGCCTTTTGATAAAGTGATGGAACATAAAGAGCGTGCTTTAAATCCTAAGAATCCTGTAATCAGAGGTACTGCACAAAACCCTGACGTATTCTTCCAAGCCCGCGAAGCTGCCAACTCTTATTACGATCAAACTCCTGCCATTGTTCAGGAAACTATGGATGAGTTCTACAAGCATACCGGACGTAAATATTCATTGTTCTATTACACAGGACATCCTGAAGCCGAAAAAGTAGTTATAATTATGGGATCAGGACAAGGGCCTGTACTTGAAACTATTGAAACCATGGTGGAGCAGGGAGAAAAAGTAGGCGCATTGATTATTCGCCTGTATCGTCCGTTCGATATGGATTTCTTTATCGATAAGATGCCTGATACTGTAAAAAGTATCGCCGTAATGGACAGAACCAAAGAATCAGGAAGTATTGGAGAGCCTGTATATCTTGATGTAGTTTCAGCTTATGTTGAAAGCGGTAAACCAATGCCAAAAATTGTTGGCGGACGTTACGGACTTTCATCAAAAGAGTTTACTCCTGCAATGGTAAAAGCCATTTTTGACAATCTGGATCAGGAAACTCCTAAAAATCATTTCACCGTAGGTATTATTGATGATGTTACCAAAACACATATTGAAGTTGGTGATGTTTTCAAAACCAAAAAATCTACATTTAACAGTTTATTCTATGGTTTAGGTTCTGATGGTACTGTAAGTGCCAACAAAAACTCTATTAAGATCATTGGAGATACAACAGATGGTTATGCACAGGGATATTTTGTTTACGACTCTAATAAAGCCGGTTCACAAACTGTTTCTCACCTGCGTTTCGGACCAAAACCAATCTATTCAAGTTATCTGATCAACTCCGCTGACTTTATTGCCTGTCATCAGTACAACTTCATCGAGAGATACGACATGCTAAGAAAAGTGAAAAAAGGAGGAACTTTCTTACTGAATGCTCCTTATTCTAAAGATGAGATCTGGGATAAATTACCTCAAAAAACTCAGGAAGAAATTATTGAAAAAGAAGTTAATTTTTATGTAATTGATGCAACCAAAGTTGCTCATGAAGCAAATTTAGGTCGTAGAACCAATACAATTCTGCAAACCTGCTTCTTTGCCATTTCAGGTATCTTACCAAAAGATGAGGCGATCAAACGAATTAAAGAAGCCATTGTAAAATCATACTCTCACAAAGGGGATGCTATTGTACAGATGAACTTTAACGGTGTTGATAAAGCCCTTGAAAACCTTTATAAAGTAGATTATCCTGCAAAAGTTACCAGCAATATCCAATTAAAAGGATTTGTTACTGATGAAGCAACAGATTATGTTAAGGAAGTACTTGCTGTTAGTATGGCAGGAAGAGGAGATGAATTACCAGTAGGTGTATTTTTACCTGACGGAACTTTCCCAACAGGAACTACTCAATATCAAAAACGCGATATCGCAACCTTTATTCCTACTTGGGATGATAATGAACTTTGTACACAATGTAATAAATGTTCACTAATCTGTCCTCACGGAGCCATTCGCGCTAAAGTTGTAGATAACGGATTGATTAAAGAATTCCCAACTACTTTAACTCATGTCGCTGCCAAAGGCCGTCCGTTCGACAAGGAGAATGAAAGCTATATTTTACAGGTTTCTCCTTACGACTGTACCGGTTGTAATCTTTGTGTTGCAGTTTGCCCTGCAGTAAGCAAAGAAAAAGAGAACTTTAAAGCAATTAACTTACACGATAAGAATGAAGTTGCCGAAAGAGAAGCTGTAAACTGGAATCACTTTATTAAGTTACCGGATTATGACCGTACCAAGTTAACCACAAACAACGTAAAAGGATCACAATTCCTGCAGCCTCTTTTTGAGTTCTCAGGTGCTTGTCCGGGTTGTGGTGAAACACCTTATATAAAACTCATTACACAATTATGGGGTGATAATATGGTTATTGCCAATGCAACAGGTTGTTCTTCTATCTATGGAGGAAACTTACCAACAACTCCTTATACAAAGAATAAGGATGGAAGAGGTCCTGCATGGGCTAACTCCTTATTTGAAGATAACGCCGAATATGGTTTGGGTATCAGACTGGCTTTAAATTCAAAGGAAGCCAGAGCCAAAAAATTATTAAAAGCAATGGAATCTGAAGTAGGTAAAGAACTTGTTGAAGCTATCCTTACAAATGAGGAAAAAGATGAGGTTACTAAAAAGCAGCAGTTCGATAATATCGATAAACTAAATGCAATCCTTGAGAAATCAGATCATAAAAATGCCAAAGAATTACTTTCATTATCTGATAACTTAAGTAAAAAGCATATGTGGATCCTCGGTGGTGACGGATGGGCTTATGACATCGGATACGGTGGATTAGATCACATCTTATCTTCAGGAGAAAATGTAAACATCCTGGTAATGGATACTGAAGTTTATTCTAATACCGGTGGTCAGGCTTCTAAAGCAACTCCAATTGGAGCAAGTGCTAAATTTGCTATCGGAGGTAAGAAAGTTGGTAAAAAAGACTTAGCCCTTCAGGCTGTTTCTTACGGTAATGTTTATGTGGCTCAGATAGCATCAGGTGCCAAAGATGCACATGCCATTAAAGCCTTAAAAGAAGCTGCTGATTACGACGGACCATCATTGATCATTGCTTACTCACATTGTATTGAGCACGGTTATGATCTGGGTGCCGGTGCAGAACATCAAAAACTGGCTGTTGAAACCGGTTTCTGGCCATTGTTCCGTTTCAATCCAGACAGCCCTAAAGGTAAGAAGTTCAAGATTGATTCTAAAGCTCCACAAGGACCAATAGAAGATTTCATGTACAAAGAATCACGTTTTACACGTGTTAAGAAAATGGACGAGAAATTTGCTGCTCAGTTATTGTCTAAAGCACAGGAAGGTGTTGATAATAAATGGGAACGTTTACAAATCTACAGCAAATTATAATCAATAGATATTAATAATTAGAAAAAAGGCTGTTATTTCTAACAGCCTTTTTTTATATTTTTACCTTTCCTTTTCAATTTATCCTATGAAAGAAAAAGAATATTTTAATAAAGCTTCAGAACACCTGAGCATTGCAAATGAGGAACTCTATAAACCCAAAGAGGATGTGGTGTCCTATCTGGTATGTAAGAACTCACAAAACGCCATCTTAAATTTTCTTAAGGGCTATCTGTTCAAACGGGGTTATGAAACTCATGAAGATGAGACCATGCAGGGACTCCTCGATCGCTGCCGTTCGATCAACCCTGAATTTAATAAGCTTAATTTTAAATCGGTCGATTGCCGGCTGCACACCGTAGATTCCAGTTATTGTGAAGAAGTAAGCAAAGTAAGCGCCTGTTATAAAACTGCAGATGACCTGGACACTTTTTTTAGGAATCTCCATCTGTTCTAAAGGTTTTTATGCAATGATTTAATGCTTTAATCTTTTAATGCTTTAAGGATGTAAGTTTTTCTATAAATATTCGACTGATTTTACAATCAAAATCCGTAATATTATAAAATGAAGATCATTTCGCTAAAAATAATAGGAATGAGCTGCGGCGGTTGCTCAGCTTCTGTTGAAAGGCTGGTAGATGAGCTCGAAGGGATCAGTGAAAGAAATATTGATCATCAATCCGACTCGGGAATCATTCAATTCGATGAAAATATCATCAACAAAGAAGACATCATCAAAAAGATCAACGAGAGTCATTATAAAGTAGAGGGATTTGAAGATGTTGTCAACGAAAATAAACAAGAAATTCCTCCATGCCCTGTTTGCCATCAATCAGGTAATTTTGTACCCAATACAGTCTTTAAATCTAATCTGAGAAAGGAAGATTACTCAAAAATAAATTTTGAAAAGAAAAATTATATCTGTTTAAACCCCAATTGTAGCATTGCCTATTACAATGATGAGATCACTCTGGATCAATCTGTTCTAAAACGTGAACTTTGGTATAAAAAAGGGGTAAAAAGAAAAGTGATTTGCTATTGTAATAACATAGATGAAGAGCAGATAAAAAAAGCTGTTGTTGATCACGGACTGAATGTATGGGAAGATATTATGTCGCTTTACCGCAATAAGATCAATGAAAGATGCGAAATTTTAAATCCTACCGGAAATTGTTGCAGAGATCTGGTTGCTGAAGTGGTATCAAAAACAAAGAGGAGCTGAAATAACTCCCCTTCCATTCTCAATTTTTTAATCATTCAGCTTTAACACAGCCATAAATGCCTGCTGTGGTATTTCAACATTACCCACCTGACG
>QNYL01000015.1 GCA_003973375.1 Flavobacteriia bacterium | reverse complement strand
TATTTTTTTAAGATTTAATTAAAATTCCAGGTACATTCAGGTAAAAGGTTCATTAATCTCTCCTTTTCATTTTGTTTTAATAAATTCTCAGAGAGTTCAACATTAAAAAGATTTTTAAGTTTCCTTATGGATTCCGGCAAACTGCTGAGCTGGTTTCCGAAAAGATTCAGCCGACTCAGATTTTTAAGGTTTCCGATCTTATCGGAGATCTCTGTTAATTGATTTCCGCTAAGATCGAGATCAGAAAGATTTGATAATTCAAATACGGCATCTGGAATCGTTTTGAATTTATTAGCACTCAGATCCAGCACAAAAAGTTTTGCAAGGTTCCCAAAAGATTCAGGAAGTTTGGTTAGTTGATTACTTCCTACTGATAGTTTCTTTAGATTAGAAAGCTTCCCTACAGACTCCGGCAAAGCCGTGATCTGGTTGTTGATCAGGAACAGTTCTTCAAGTTTTGCAAGTTTTCCAACAGATTCAGGGAGGGAAGTGATCTTGTTTCCTCCCAGCTGTAATTTTTCAAGATTTGTAAGATCTCCAACAGATTCGGGTAAATCTGTAAGTTTACTTGTTGAAATATTGATGCTTTTCAGGTTCTTTAATTTACCTAAAGATTTGGGGAGTTTTTCCAGATCAGTAATACTGATTATTATATATTCCAGGCTGGAAAGTTTTCCAAAAGTTTTAGGAAATTCAGTGATCTTACTGTTATTGATCTTTAAAACTCTGAGTTTTTTGAGTTTCTTTATCGATTTTGGCAATGTTTTGATCTGATTCATCCTCAAATCGAGATCCACCAGATTACTCAGTGAACCAATTTCCTTTGGCAGTTCAGTTACCTGTGTATTACTGATACTGAGATATTTCAGATTTTTGAATTTCTTAATATCCGGAGTGATCCTGATCAGATCTTTATTGCTGATTTCTAAACTATAAACCGAATCAGGGTTTTTAAAGGCCTCCTCCAAAGATTCATAGGTCTTTCCTTCCTGAGCTTTCAGATTTAGTCCGCAGAAAAAGATAAATGATAAAAAAAGAATCCTTTTCATAGTAATTTATTTTTTTCTGCTTGACTTAATTAAATAGAATCCATAATTGGGAAAAGGGATCAGCATTGGTTTATCCTGAAATTTATATCTGAAATCCTGTTGATACATCCTGTTTTTACTGATCGTACCACCATCAAGATCACAAGTAAAATTATTTTTTATACAAAGATCACTCGACTCATTAAAAATACTTCCCACGCTGTCATAAGTAACAAACCGTATATTCATCTCATTTCGTCTTATTCGTAATACCCTTAATTTACCCAGTCTGTAATCGGAAGTAACATAAAGTATCACATCTCCTTCACGGATTTCATATCCGGATTCATCTATTTGCCGCAACTTATTCTGATCTGCATCTATCATCTCTCCGATATCATCTATATTCAATCTTATAAAATCCCTATCCGGCTGAATCCTTATCGGATCGAACATCATTTTATCAAATACGAGTCCGGTTTGTATATCTGTTGCCATCCTGGTACTTTCAATATTTAAGCGTTTCCCTTCCCTGTTTGTTTTAAATGTATCTTCCTTGAGCGGTAAACCTTTCCAGATATAGAGATCAAGTACTTCATTGGCCTGATAATATGAACAATTTTTGCCTAAAACATTCTGCTCGCCTTTTTCATATCCCCCGTAAACTGTTTTTACCCATGATCCGGTAAGCTGATAAAAATTATAGCGTTCCATACATTCACTTCTAACATGATCCGGGTCTTCCCTGTAAGTATAATCCTGATAATTAAAATAATACTTTTTGCCTTTTGTGGTTAGCAGTTCATAATTCGGGATTTTTGGAATTTGCTGCCCGTGAGGCTCTGCCACGATCCAGTTTTGTTCAAATGTTTTATCACCATAATCATCCCAGTAAAAATCTATGATCTCCACAACATAGGGCATGGCCTCTTTCCATCTTTTTTCCTCCCCATTATGATTGCTGTAGTGGGAAGATATTTTGTATTTCCATACTTCATATTCAATTTTACCCGACTTTATTTTATAGGGTTTGTATTCTTGTGCAAAACAAATTGCACTGAACATAAAGAGGATAAGAAAATATTTCTTTTTCATTGGTTAATGCTGTAATTATTAGAATCTTAGTTGTTTTTTTAATTTTTCATATGCTTTTTTAATATCTGTCTCGGAAGCATTGGGGTTATTTTTCAATACATCCTTCCTGAAATCATCGTAACTTATATGTAACCTCATCATTTGTACTTTCTGGATCTCCTTAATCACTTCACCGGCTACCCGGTTCAATTCTCCACTGTTGACAAACTGACCAAAGATCTGCGCAGCATCTTTTTTACCTTGCTCAAGCTGATTGAGATATTCCAATATTTTCTCTTTTTTATCCTGATCGATATCGATATTTACTTCTTTTCCCTGATCGGCTTTGATATAAGTATCTATAATTTTAAAGGCATCTTCTTTGGTCAAACCGCTGTTATCATTCTGAACCTCATCCATAATACCCATCTGATTGAGCATCTGATCAAAATCGGCCTGCGTCGGATTACCATTCTCATACTTTAAAAGAAAATTCATCATCGGTGCCGATGCTTTTACGAGTTCTTTTTGATATTTAGCTGATTTATCTATTGCCTTATTTACATCTTCGCTGCTGATCTCGTTTTGAGCATAAAAAGAAGTAACAAAAAGGAATACTAAAAAAGTTAAAACAGACTTTTTCATTTGTTTGATTTTTAAATAGATAAGATAAAGTTATGGGTGTAAATCAGGGGAGAAAGGAGAGGGGGAAATTTTACACCCAAACTTTAAATAACAATTATTTTTGACCTCCAAATAACCCTTTTAAGCCTCCTTCCATACCTTCCGGTACATGATTTTTAATAACTTTCATATTCTTGGGTACTTCGAATTTATCTTGTGGAACTTTAACATCCAGTGATATTTTTGTAGCAGTTTCTTCCATTTTAATTCCCAGGATCTTGGTTACACTTTTTAATGCCAGTCCTTTCCAGATCCAGATCTCGCCTAAATTACCTTTCCAGATCTCACATTTATTCCCTAAAACAGTTCCTGTTTTACCGGTATCAGAAAAACCAAGCGCAGTCATCGCTTCTTTTCCCAGTTTATCATAATCGCCATTTGAATTGGCATAGGTTTCGTATACCGGATTTTTACCTTTATTCACGGTATTATTTTTATAATCTATCGCATAAACCGTTGGCCCTATTAAAACTGTACCATTCTTATCTTTTGATTTCATACCAAATATCTTGGTAACCGTTTCTTCATAATCTCCCTGTTTATAACCGTAATCATCAATGTATTTGATATGAGTTCCTTTGGTTTTTCCGGTTTTTTCATATTCAATGATTCCTGTTTTAAAAGGAAATACTTTATAATTGGCTTTCTTTTGAGCATAGGCACTTAAAGTGATGAACAATGTGAACAGAATAAGTGATAATTTTTTCATAATTCTTTTTTTAAATTTTTATTGATTGGTTGCTATGATTACATTTTTAATATACCGGTCATCCGTTCCAAATTCAGACCGACTGATATTGATTCCGATGAAATTTCCTTTAGCCTCTCCTAAATGGAAAATATGCACACCATCATAATATACTTCGATATTCTGGTTGGAATAGGTAACAGCTATATGCCTCCATACCGGAGTTGAAGATTCCTGAAAGATCTTATGTCCCTTCATTGTTCCCTCTGTTCTATTATCGGTTACACCAAAAGTGGTTAAGGTCAATTCACTATCTCTTACATCATATTCAACAAAATCATTTTGATTCTCCAGATCGTAAAAATTCAAATAATACCGTTGATCAGGTGCATTGGTAGAAAAACTTGCATCAAACTCCAGCGTAAAACTATCAGGGATATAATCTTTTTCTTTTCCGGGAATAAGAGGAGAAATACCTTGTTTTTTGGCAAGACGGATCATTTTTTCTCCGTTGACCTCAACAATTTCAGTATTATCACTCTTTCTTGAATAAAACAGTCTCCATTTTGATGGGAATTGCCCCTTGATCTCATCATTACCGGGCATATCTTTAAAAACAACTGTTTTACCGGCAACAAATTCGCCGTAATCTGCTTCATATTCAGAGGCATCATACCCGCTATCGGAGGAATCATCTGCCTCATCATCATTTACTTTGTCCTGATCGTCTGTATCCAGTACCTCATCCAGCTTTTTTTCAACCTTGTTCTTTAATTTTTTAAGGAATTGTGCCTGTACTGCAGCAGGAGCAGAAACCAGAAACAAAAGCACTAAAACTGAAATTAATTTTTTTTTCATATTAAATTTTAAATCATCAGATGACTAAGGGGAAGTAATAACTTGAGGAGGGATATAAGTTTTAAGCCATCTGATGAAATATTTATTTGAGTTTTGGGTTTATTTAAAATTTTACAAATTCTACACGGCGGTTATTGGCTTTGCCTTCCGGAGTACTGTTATTATCAATAGGTTTACTTTCGCCAAAACCATTGTATTTAAGTCTGTCGGGCGAAATTCCCATAGAAATTAATTTATCCATCACTGTCTTTCCTCGGGCTTTGGAGAGCTTTAGGTTACTGGCTGCATCACCATCGCTGTCGGTATGGCCTTCCACACTGAATTTAAGATCCGGATTCTTTACCATCAATTTATATATCTTGTTGATGGGCCCCATACTTTCGGGTTTTAAAGTGGCTTTATTTACATCGAACCTGATTCCGTTTACAATAATTTTACCATCTGAAAGTACTCTGTCATAATATTTTACACCTCCTTTGGCAAGGCGGAAATTTTTAATGAATATACCTGTATTTGATGTGTGAATGGTTATCCCTGTTGGATTTACATCCAAATGAGGTATGTTTATCAAGCGGGCATCATTAAAATAGGCTTTAAATTTACCTTTGGTATAGGCTATTGATATATGTTTCCAGGAGCCTTCTCTTTCAACAGTCCAGCCTATATTCTCAGTACCGGGATAATCTTTTTCAGAATCGCCAAACTCCAAGCTATGAGGCATTACCACCAAACCTCTGTGTGAAGCATCACTTCTATTATAATTTTTTTGGTCTCCCAAATAAATCCATAGCCTGTTATTTGTTGAATGACTTTTGGGGATATAAACATCCAGTTCAACAGTAAAAACATCAGGTAAATAATCCTTATCAGAACCTTTAAGATAAGGAACAATATAACTGCCTGTACCGGTAAACATAATTACATTTTGTCCATCTACCTCGGCAATTTCAGCACCCCCTTTAAGTAAATCCCAACGGCTTGGAAATTCACCGTTTTCTTCATCGGCAGCAGGCCCGTCTTCAAAGATCACCTGATCACCTGGCACAAAATCAAATTTGTTCCATACTACTTTTGGACCTTTAGGTTTAGCAGAATTTTCTTCAGAAGCTCCTGAATCTCCTTTATTATTATCATTGTAGATACCATCGCCATTTGATTGGTTCCCGGAAGATCTTTCCTTTTTTTTCTTCTTTTTCCCAAAGGCTTTATCGATCATCCCTTCGGTTTTGTCAAAAACCTTATCAACAGCATTATCAGCCTTTCGGGTAGTTCGGTCTTCAGCCTCATTACTAACCTTCTTTTCTACATGATTTTTTAATTTCTTTAAAAATTGTGCATTGGCTTTTTGCGGACTTACAAACAATACTAAAACCGCTAACAGTGTAATCAAGTAATATTTCATTTTTCGATAGTTTATTATTTTCACTCAAAACTATTCCATTATATATTATTACTGCTCATACTTTTGGTCAAAACTTACTCATACTTTAGTATGATTTTGCTTAGATATTAATAAAATTATAAAAGTGGTAAAGAAAAGAAAATTAATATATTATTAATAAACAACATATTACGGTGTGAAAACTGAATTTTATAAAACTTCTGCTTTTCGCACAGCTTCAATCCTGTTGCGAACATCCATTTTATCAAAAATATTCTTGGTATGTGTTTTAATGGTAGACAAAGAGACAAACATTTTATCGGCTATTTCCTGATTTTTCATTCCCTGAGAAATATATTTTAAGACTTCTGCTTCTCGTGTGGATAAACCGTATTTTTCGATTTTTTCACTCAGATCGACCTTTTTATTTCTGCAATCTTCATTTTCAAGTTGTGAAATATGATCGATATATTCTTCAATATTGTTTCTCATTTGATCAATTTGAAGTTGTTGGTTTTTTAACCTCAACCGGTTGTAGAAGTAAAAGAAAAGCACCAGAAGGATCAGGAAACCTATGGCCAGAAACTGAAGTAAAGAACGCCCTTTTTGTATCTTGCTCTCCAGGTGTAATTGCTGAATCTGCTGATCTTTTTTCTCAGAGTCGTATTTAATATTCATCGCCATCATATTATTTTCGCTTTGAATATTAAAGATACTGTCGTGATAAACCGTCATTAGTTTATAATTTTCAAGTGCATCTTTGTATTTTCCCTTTGTTTCAAAAAGATCCGACATGGCCTGATATCCCTGCAAAATATTGTCTTTTGAGTTGATCTCCTTTGCAAGTTTAAGCCCGGAAGTAATGTACTCTTCGGCCTTTTTGTATTGTTTTAGATCCATATAAACAATACCGGCATTGATCAATGAAAAACTCAGTAATCTTTTGCTCTTGTATTTTTCGAGGATCGGAATCGCTTTGGTATAATAATCCAAAGCTTTATCAAGTTCTCCTTTATGCTGAAACATCAATCCTATCGAGCTGTAAATAATAGCTTTATCAGTTTTTCTTTTAGATCTGTTGGCAATTTCAAGAGCTTTGCTGTGGTAATAAAAAGCTGTGTCATATTCCTTTTTATACATATAGGCCTCTCCTAAATTACTGTAATCATAACCCTTTCCCCGTTCACTGTCGATAAGGGTTTCCATATGAAGAGCAAGGTTAAAATACTTGATGGCCTCATCGTATTTATTCAAGGTAACAAAGGCGTTGCCAATTCCGTTAAGGGCAATGGCAATACTTTTGTTAAAATCTATCTTTTCAGATAATTCAAGGGCCTGTAAATAATATTTGATAGCCTCTTCTTCAATGTTAAGTCTCCGGTAGGTAACCCCAAGACTGTTCAGATTTTTAATCTTGCTCTTTATATCCCAGGATTTATCGTAGTGCGTCAGTGCTTCTTTATGAAGTTTTAACGATTTTAGGTATTGATCGTTATACCTTGCATTTACCCCTTTTTTATTTAGAGCATTTGCTATTCCTGTTTCATAATTGATCTGTCTGGCAACCTTTAAGGCCTCATCCAGAAATTCAGGTTTAATGGGCCGGTTCCTGATGGTAAGGCCAAAGAGATCGATCAGATCATTCACTTTAACAGTATCATTCCTTTTTAATGAAATGATCTGATATAAACTGTCAATATTTACCTCTTTTTTTGATCTGAGTAATTGAAAATCAATAGGATCAGTAGTATTATTTTGGGAAAGCTCTGCCTTTTTCTCACAGGAAATCAAAGAAATAAAAATTGTAATAAAAATGATCGTTCTCCTGATCATAATAACTTTTTAAAAATAAAATCTGGTTAATCGCACACAAATGTCTTGAAAATATTTATAAAAAAGAGTAACAAATATCATAAATACTCTCTGTAGTATAACTAAACAAAACAATTTTAATTATCAAAATCAGGTTTATTGAGTATTTTTGCCATTCTAAAAGATCAAAACAGAAATGAAAAAGCATAAAAAACACGCTAAACTTGAACGAAGAAACCTTGGGGAACATGCACCCAATGAAATAGCTTTTGTGGGAACAAAATGTTCTGAGATCAGTACTCTGGTTTCTGAAATCTCAAAAAAAATTCAGCCGGAAACCAAAATTGCCTACCTCGATGCTTCCCACAGCAAAGATATTACCGCTTCAGAATACGATGTTTTTACATTCCATCAATCTTCAGGAACTTTAAGCCTGAAAAACCGGTTAAAAGCCGATAAATACAACAATAAAATTTTGTTCAATGCTTACGACCTGCTTTTTATCAACGGAAACCATTATCAGGGAGATCAACAGATCCTGGTTCTGGATGCAGATAAAGAAGCTTCTGTTTTAAAAAGGATCGATCAGTTGAACAATGTACAATTCATTATAAAACTGACTGATAAAGTTGATATTTTTAGCTTTTTGATTGAAAAATATCCACTTTTAAAAGACTTACCGGTTTATTTCGCTTCTGAAACTGAAAAAATTACCCGGCATATCGAACAGATCATCACTAAAAAGATCCCGCCTGTTAAAGGTCTTGTACTCGCCGGAGGGAAAAGTGTACGAATGGGTTCTGACAAAGGCCTGCTCGACTATCACGGGAATTCTCAAAGAGATTTTGCCATTGAAATGATGGAAAAAATGGGTTTAAAAACCTTTTTATCCGTTAGGAAAGAGCAACATATTGAACGTGAAAATGTGATTGAAGATGTTTTTTTAGGTCTTGGCCCTTTTGGAGCCATTTGCTCTGCTTTTCAGAAAGATCCTAATTCAGCCTGGCTGGTTCTGGCCACCGACCTGCCTTTTATAGATCAGGAAAGTCTTAAGCTTTTATTAGAGAAGAGAAATCCCTCAAAGATCGCTACTGCTTTTAAAGGAAAAAATAAACAATTTCCGGAACCCTTAATCACCATCTGGGAACCTAAAGCCTACCAAAGAATGCTTAACTTTCTGGCTCAGGGCATTTCTTGTCCGAGAAAAGTGCTTATCAATTCGGAAGTGGAAATTGTTGAGATCGACGATGATCTTATCACCAATGTAAATACTCCCGAAGAATTTCAAGAAGTTAAA
>QNYL01000259.1 GCA_003973375.1 Flavobacteriia bacterium | reverse complement strand
CGGATATTGAAAGGACAGATCAAAGTATTAATGGAGAAGGATATAGCTATTGCCATGTGATTGATCAGGGTGTAAAAAAATGGTTTCAGGGAAAATAGAGAAGAAAGTTAAAGCGTAGCAACAAAAAAACCGATTTTAAACACCGGCCAAAAAAGCCCCTTTTGGGGCAAGCCAAATTAGATGTGATTTTCACTTAGTTTCAGTAAAAAAAACTATCTTATACCTTCCCATTCTTTGTAGAATTGATCTAAAAAATCTTCCATATATCTGTGCCGGTTCTCTGCAATCTTTTTACCGGTTTTGGTATTCATCTGATCTTTTAGCAACAACAATTTTTCATAAAAATGATTGATTGTAGGGGCGGTACTTTTTTTATAGGTTTCTTTGGTCAGGTTGGTTTCGGGTTTTATCTCAGGGTTATAGATTTCCCGGTTCTTAAAACCTCCATAATTAAAAGTTCTTGCAATACCTATAGCGCCAATGGCATCAAGTCGGTCGGCATCCTGGATCACCTGCATTTCCTTTGAGGTAAATCTATGTTTTTTTTCTTTATCCAGACTCGATTTATAAGAGATATTCCTGATGATATTTTCAATATGATCAATTACCGGTTTTTCTACTCCGATATTTTTTAAAAAACCTCGGGCTTTTTCAGGGCCGATATTTTCATTACCCTCATAAAATTTGGCATCAGCAATGTCGTGAAGTAAGGCTCCCAGTTCAACAATGAAAAGATCTACATCTTCTTCCTGTGCGATATGTTTTGCATTTTTCCAGACTCTTTCAATATGGAACCAGTCGTGTCCGCCTTCGGCATCTTTTAAAGCTGACTTAACAAAATCAACGGTTCTTTCTATGATCTCTTCCTGTTCCATGCTGCAAAATAAAAAATCCTCAGGAATTTCTAAGGATTTTGAAGTGTTTTTTAAGGTTATAAAAGTTACTTGTAAAATGCTTTACACTTACCGTTCTCACATCGTACCTCATCAGGAGGCATAACCATACTGCAATCGGAGATAATTCCATAATTTGCATTATATTTTCGTTCCATTCCATTGTATCTCTTTACTTTTTCAAGGAGATCTTTTTCGTTTACAGAAGTGGAATAAACCAGATAGCCCCAAACGCCTCCGCAGGGTTTTGCTCCCATGCCGATGTATTTACAGGTATATTCATCAGAACAAACCGAATTATCAGCTATAGCATGGATCTCTTTGGATAATTTATCGAGTTCCTGTTTGTCGCGCTCCTGATTATTTTCGGTGGCATTACAATTAATCATCAGTAAGATGAGAAAAGAAAAAAGAAACTTCATTTTCCTGAAATTTTAATTAACAAAATTGCTCATAAACTCTGGCCAGATCTTTAGCGATCATATTGGGGGCTTTACCTTCTATTTGATGTCTTTCAATCATATGTACCAATTCTCCGTCTTTAAAAAGAGCAGCAGAAGGGGATGAGGGTGGAAAAGGCATCATAAATTCTCTTGCTTTTTGCGTGGCTTCCACATCAACTCCTGCAAATACCGTGGCCAGCTGATCCGGTTTTTTCTCAAAGTTTAATGATCTTACTACACCCGGTCTGGCACTTCCTGCGGCACATCCGCAAATAGAATTGATAAATACAAGTGTGGTGCCTTATGTGTTGATTACACTTTCAACATCACTTGTCGTTTTTAATTCGGAAAAACCTGCTACGGTCATTTCATCCCGCATGGGTTTTACGATGTTTTCTGGATACATAATTTGATTTTTAATAGTTAGATAGTACACAAATATAAGCAAAGCTTTATAAATCAGCCGGGACAGAAAATTAAAAAAAATGAAAAGCCTTTGTTAAAAATGGGATAGATGTATCTTTGTGCTTTAAAATTTTGATAATGAATAAATTTTCTAAATGGTTAGGAGCCAGTTTAGGATGGACCTTCGGAGGTCATATAGGTGGTATACTCGGTTTTATTGTTGGTAGTTTTGTAGATGAATTTTCTGATGGGGAATTCTTTAAAAATATTGGAGGAAATACTGCACAATCGCAAACCGGTTCCGGCGATTTTGAGATCAGCTTGCTGGTTCTTGCAGCAGTAGTGATCAAAGCAGATGGGAATATTGACAGGCGTGAACTGGAATATGTGCGCATAAATTTTATCAAAATGTACGGTAAAGAACGCGCCAATAAAGCCTTTAAGCTCTTTAAAGAGATCATTAAAGATCCAAATATATCTGCCAGAAGGATCTGTCTGCAGATCAACAAGCATATGAATCACCCATCACGTATTCAACTGATTCATTTTCTTTTTGGAGTAGCCAATGCAGACGGAACGGTTTCACAGAGCGAAATGTATAAAATACAGCAGCTTGCCGGTTATCTGAATATCAATTCAAGAGATTTCAACTCGATCAAAGCCATGTTCTATAAAGAGGCTGATAATTCCTATGCCATTCTGGGAATTGAAAAAACAGCTACTGAAATTGAGATCAAAAAGGCTTACCGGAAAATGGTAAAAAAATACCATCCCGATAAGTTAAGAGGTTTGGGAAAAGAGCATATCAAAGGCGCTGAAGAAAAATTCCGTCAGGTGCAGGTAGCCTATGAAGTGATCCAAAAGGAAAGAGGTTTCTAAGATTTTCTCAAGAATTGAGATATTCTTTTAAAGACTCTTCAATATCCGGATTTTTACTTATATGGTATTTAATACCAAATCCTTCAAGGGCTTTTTTCATAAATTTACCTACCCGGCCAACGATCAGTACATCAGTATCATTCAGTATTTCGCCAATCTCTTCATGAGAGTGTTCACCTTCCCCTTTGTTATGATCTTGTCTGCCATGTCCATGCCCGTCTCCATGTCCGTGTCCGCTTCCATTTCCATGCCCGTGTCCGTGATCATGATGTTCGTGGGTATTTTCTAAATATTCAATATTTTTAATGCTATGGTCTTCAATTTCATAAACAGCAAATTCCTTACATCTGCCGGTTCTTTTGGCTATGGTTTTTCTGTCGTTTGTTGGAAATGTTATTTTCAAAATTATTTATTTTTAAACAGTTTTTAAGATTACATTCCCGGTAAACGGGGTATTTTATTGAGCTTTGAGTTCTTAAAATACCAGCCCCAGCCTTTTTTCATCCAGTGGCCAAAATAGGGCATAGGAAAGATCACTTCTTTTTCATGATTTCTGTAAATAAAGGCTGCACCGTTACCACTATCCATAACACAAAGAATATTCAAATGTTCCTTGTATCCTTTTCTCAGGTCGCTGCCTTTTTCTTTCTGGGCTATATTATAGGCGAGGTTACGTGCCATAACTTCGGCAATATGTCCTTGTTTGGCTTTCCAGTTCGGACCTTCCAGTGCAGCGGAATCGCCAATGGCATAAACAGAGGTTTTGCTCATATTCTCATCATCTTCAAACTGAACTTCAAAATGTTCATTGATCTTTATAAAACCGGCGGCACTCAAGGGCAGATCTGAAGCCTTGTAAAAAACTTCATGTCCTTGCAAAGCCGGAATATACATGGTGTAATCACTGTGTAATTTGGTGTCATCATTAAAAATAATACCATCCTCAACAAACTCTTTGATCGGTTTGCCTACATGCTGATCGATCTTTAGTCGCTGGTAATAGTCATCCATAAAATCAGGTGCTTTTTTACCCATCTTGGCACCGGGATTAGTAACCGGAGTAAAGAAGATCAGTTTAAATTTATTTCGTTTGTGGTGTCTTTTCAGATAGCGATTCACATTAAAAAGGAGCTCAAAAGCGGGTCCGCCTCTTACAGCACTTTTATCATGAGGATTTCCTCCAAATCCCATGGCAATAGTTCCTCCGCCTTTTTTAACCAGCTCATCGAGTTTATCTCTGAGCATTTCTGCCTCTGAAGGTGCTCCGCAGATAGAAAGAAAGTTCTCTCTTCCTTTGTATTTTCTTTTACCGGCTCCCAACGCGATCACCAGGTGATCATATCCAGCCAAAGTATGTTCTTTACAGATCACTTTGCCTTCTTTAGCCCTGATTTCGGTTACTTCATCTTTTATCCAGCTGAAACCATGTGCTTTTTTAAGCGATTTCATCGGAACACAGGCATCCTGAAACTTTATTTTTTTTACCGGAATCCAGATGGATGTCGGGTAAACATATAAATATTCTCTGTTACTTATCAGAGTTACATCAAAATTCTCTTTTTGTAAATAGATCGCGGCTTCCACGCCGGCAAATCCACCCCCTAAGATCAATACTCTTTTTCCCATTTTGAATTAAATTTAAACAGAGCAAATTTACGGAAGAATAAAGATTTTTATTGTGTTTTTGATTACTTTATAATGTGTTATAGATCACATTAACCTGGATAATTCACAAATTTGGGCTATTGTTCAAAATTTAAACAATAGCCCAAATTTAGGCTAAACTAAATTTGAAAATTATCATCATAAAATATTGATATCAAGTAAATTGGCGCAAAAATATTAGCTTAGCGGTGAATTTTTCGGGTTAATCAGTCGGGTTCCATATGTATCAGTACATCAGAGATCTCGGGTATTTCCTCTTTCAGTACTTTTTTTAGTCTGTGGGCAATTGTATGCCCTTCTTTAACAGTAATGTTTTTATCAACGATCATGTGCAGATCGACAAGGTAGGTAAGTCCGGTCTTTCTAACCAGGCATTTTTCAGTATCTACCACTCCTTCCACATTTTTAGATATTTTTCTGATGTCTTCCACCAGATCATCGTAAAAATGCTCATCCATTACTTCGCCCAGTGCAGGTCTGAAGATCAAAAAGGCATTGTAATAGATAAATGTTGATGCGATAAGTGCAGCCCAGTCATCGGCAGTTTCATAGCCGGGCCCCATGTAGATGGCTATTGAAATTCCAATAAAGGCAAAAGCTGAAGTGATGGCATCACTCCGGTGGTGCCATGCATCGGCATTGAGGGAAGTACTGTTGGTTTCTTCTCCTTTTTTTGAAACAAAGCGGTAAAAACCTTCTTTGATCAAAATTACAATTCCCAGTACAATAAGTGTATATTTTTCGGGAACCTTGTGCGGAGTCTTGATATGATCAATGGCCTCATAGGCGATGATAGTTGCCGACATCACCAAAAAACCAACCACAATAAATGTAACCAGTGGTTCCGCTTTCCCATGTCCGTAAGGATGATTCTTATCAGGAGGTTTGGTGGAATATTTTAAGCCGAAAAGTACCATTAAGGAAGAAAAAACATCGGTTGAAGATTCTATGGCATCCGCAATAAGCGCATAAGAATGTCCGAAAAAACCGGTAATTCCTTTGGCAATTGCCAAAGCAGCATTGCCAAGAATACTCAGGTAAGTGGTCCGGATCGCTTTATCTTTGTTTGAGGTCATCTTGATCTTTCTGTTGTAAAAATAGAGCTAATCATTTAAGAAGCAATAAAACTATTATAAAAATTTAAACAAACTTACAGGTTCTTCAAGTTCCACCTTTAAGATCTTCTTTTGTCCTTCTTTGGTCACTTCCTCATACCATTTTATTAGTGCTATCTTTTCATCCACTATCTCAATTCCGGTAATAGATCCGGGGTGTACACAGCTACCATCATTAAAAAGGGGTAAATCTCCCGGATCGGGAAATCTGGGGCGGTGCGTATGACCGAAGATGATCATCTGATGATCATTTTTAACGATCCACTTGTTTAACTTCTTCTCAACTTTTATCAGATTTCTGAAATTTTTAGCAGGACTTGTAGGATCACTCATGCCGAACCATTTTTGCATATAATTCCAGAAATAGCGTACAAAGAATCTTTGGAACTTCCAGTGAACATAATTCATATAATCGGCCTGATGCCCATGTAAAACAAATATTTTTTTATCGGTATTTTCGATCTCAAGAAGGATACTTTCTTCAAATTTAAGATTAAAATATTGTTTTCTGGTCTCGATATTTTTTGGAGCATATACAGCGTACAGAATCTTTTCAACTTTGATCGGATCTCTGAATTCCATATCGTGATTCCCCCAGATCAGATGCAGTCTGTTTTCCTTATAAAAAAGTTTTAGAAGTTTAAAAACCGACTGATATGCTTTGTAAATAGGGCCAAATGAGGTATTTTCCCAAAGTTCCACACCATCGCCGATCTCAATATAGGTAAATCCGTTTTGATAATAATTGTTCATGGCATGTTCATAGATCCTGAGATTTTTCTTAAAATCATCAGCAGAACTCATGTCCCCTTTATGAAGATCGCTGAAAAAGATAAATCTGGAATCCTTTTTTAAAGGGATCTTTTTGGCATTTTTAAAAGCACGATTAATAATTTGATTTACCATGGTTTTACAATATATATGTAACGAAACTACTCAAAAAAATACTGAATGATCAGGTTGATCATGATAAAAATTGTTTAGAATTATTTAATTAACAAATAATATGTGATTTTTTTAAATAAATTCAAATAATACAGTGTTTTTTAAAAATAATATGTTGGGTTGGCCATAAAAACTACTATTTTTGTAGGTTGATAAGGAGATTTCAGCTTTGGCTGATCTCTCCTTTTATAGGAACGGAAATGTTTTTCAATTCCGGTTTTTATAACTAAAAAAGATCAAAAGATTCATTTAACGAAGAAAAGAATAATTCTTCAAAATCAGATTTCAGGAATGAGAATTGTAGGGAAACCAAAATTAAGTTTAAGAGAAGAGATAAGAGATTTTATTGATTTGTACCACTCGCTGGGGCAAAGGGCAGAGAACTTTTTACCCAGGCATATAATTGATAATTTAAGATCGTTTACTCATTTATGCTATGAAGAACCGGATGATCCGATTCTTCAGGAAAAAGAGATTAACCGTCAGCTACTCGAACTTAAAGAAGCGATTCCGGGCTATAGCGATGTTTCGTTGATGTTGTTTCCCCATGACGAATCAAAGGCTTTTGAATATCGTACCAAAAAGAATAAATTTCATCAGCGGCTGATTTCCCTGATCGATACTGAGGCCATCAATGAAGATGAGCAGGAACAGGCGAAGAATATCTTAAAATGTCATGATTATTCGGTGGGAACACCACCTGTAACACAGACAAATCTTAATTTCAGATATCAGATCCTTCTTGGTGATCAGGTTTCTGAGCTTAGAAAATTCCGTGAGGTGATAGGAATTAAAGATAAAGTGGAAGAAGCTCAGTGGAATTTTTTACTCGATGTGCTCGATCAGATGGTGATTCAGAGTTCACATTACACAACCGCAGCGGAAAAAACCGATTTTCTGATCCGTTCTGAACAGACGATAAATTTTAAAGGGCTCAACGGTTTCCTGAAAACCGTAGTGAGCGGCAGCTCAGATACAGCGGTTAAATTGCTGAAAGAAGAGCTGTTCAATCCGGTAATTGTAAAAGAGATCAACTTTACCGATGAAGAAAGTCTGTACAAGGCTATCAACGGGGATAAAACCTCAATTTTTGCCATAAGAATTCCTTATTTACGTAAGAATCTTTTCAATCACAGAAGATGGTTCCCACTCTTAACCCGTATGATCTTTATCGATACTTCGGATGTTTCAAAAAGTACCAATACAACACTGGTTTTTTGTTTGCACAATAAGATCATTCAGACACTCAATAAGGTACATACCAAAAAACTGGGGGCATTGGCCAACAGCCAGCTGAATCTCAGGCTGATCCTCGAAAAGGTGAGTAAAAGAAATTTAGAACATTTTAAAACCCTGATCGAGAATAAGATTGAAGATTACCGCAATGAGATCACTTTGCTTAAAAAAGAGCAACTGGGCACTATTACCGATCTTGAAAAAGATATTGTTCTGTTTAAATTTGACGAATTTTCCCGTCAGATCCTGAAAGATAAATACACGCTGGAAAAATTACGCGATTACCTCGATTTGATCCTTAACTGTACTTCTGTAAGTACGATTAAAGAACAGAACAAACGACTGATTCAGGAATTTGAAGAGCGCACAAAAAAATATTTCTATTCGGAGAATGATCAGGTGCAGATCGCAACGATTGTTGAGGGTGGGGGTCGTAACCAGATAAAAACTTATGGAGAATATCTTTTACAGAGAAAATTAAAGGCTGTAGATCAGGATATTATAGATAGATGCAGGGTGATCCTTGAAGTGATTCCAGATACTTATCAGCGAACGCTTAAAAACCATTTCCATAAGAATTTTGGTGTTAATCTGTTTCTTGAAAAGTACAAGCAATATCTGATTAAGGTTGAAAATGAAGCTGATAACACGGGTCGTTTTAACAACTTTTTGATCGATCTGGGTATTTATGACAAATACAATCAGCTCAGTAAAAAGGAACAGAACATCATTAAGGAATTTATCAGCAATCTGTCAAATCTGAATAAGACTTCGATCTCTGATGATGTTCAGATGATCATCCGGGATGTGTTGTTTGGTAAAGAAGATAAAGTTTTAAAACCTTATATCCTCTTTAATAAATATTCTTCATGGGAGTATATGGATCTGTTCCCTACCGACCGTTTTGATATCAATCCTTTTGATCTTGAGATAGGGATTAATGAAGAAGGCAGGATCGATTATGACCGTTTGACCAACAGACTGGAACGTATGAAAAAAACCTTCCAGGTATTTGATGAATCAGGAAATCTTTGGGACAGTTTCTGCGAGAACCTGACCATTGTGATCAATGATCCCGCAAATCCGTCAGGTTATTCCGATTTTAACAACAGATCCTTGCTGCGTTTCCTTAAATTCATCAGTTCGAGCAAGATCACCCTCTTCCTTGATGAGGCATACAATGATTCTGTTAAGATCGACAATGAAAACGAACCCAAATGGCGCACCATTTCAAGGTATGTGATGAACAATCTCAACCAGCAGTACGCCAGGATCAATCTGGTTTCTTCAATTTCCACTACGAAGAACTTTGGTGCCACCGGAGATCGTTTAGGCTCAATCATTGCCACACCGGCAAAAAAAGATGTGATCGATTTTGCACGCAAACAAAACAGTCCGGAAAAAGGAAATACCAATTCGCTGTTTATGCTGGTCAATATTCTGGAAA